>NZ_AKJO01000205.1:0-2535 GCF_000282295.1 Pseudomonas sp. GM33 | reverse complement strand
GCTTGCTCGCGAAAGCGGTGGGTCAGTCGACATCTCTGTTGGATGTGCCGGCCTCTTCGCGAGCAGGCTCGCTCCCACAATGGATCGGCGGTGAGCACGGCATTGGCGTACATCCGTTCCCGCCATTTTTTTGCTGACCAGCAGGCTTGTGACTGCGGGCTAACAACAGGTAATTTGGACGGCCAGCCCTCCAAGACACGCCGGAGTTGATCCATGCGCATCGCCTTGCTGTCCGACATGCACCTGTCCGTCAACGCGGTTCCTTTTCCCGCCGTGGAGGCCGATATTGTCGTGCTCGCCGGGGACATCGCGCGCCCCGCCAAGGCCATCGAGTGGGCCAGGGCGTGCCCGGTTCCGCTGCTGTACGTGGCGGGCAATCACGAGTTCTATGGCAGTGACCTGGTCTCCACCTACGAGCAACTGAACAGTTTGTCGCAAGGCACGCAGATCCACGTGCTGGAACGTTCGGAGTACGTCCACGACGGCGTGCGCTTTCTCGGTTGCACCTTGTGGTCGGACTATCGTCTGCTCGACAACCCTGAGGATCGTACGCGGGGTATCAACCTGGCGACTCAGCTGATCCGCGACTTCAGCCACATCAAGATCGCCCCCGATTTTCCCGACCTGTTCACGCCGGCCATTTCCCAGCTGGTGTTTCTACAGACAGTCGCCTGGCTGGAAGACTGCTTCGCCCGCGACAGCCGCACGCCCACAGTGGTGGTCTCTCATTTCGCCCCGACACGATCGAGCATCAGCCCGACCTTTGCCGGTTCACCGATCAACTCGAGTTTTGTCTCGGACCTCGAAGCGCGGATCAAAGACTGGCAGCCAGCCCTGTGGCTGCATGGGCACACCCATGGCAGTTTTGATTATCGGGTGGGCAACACCCGGGTGGTCTGCAACCCTCGGGGCTATGCCAAGAACGGCATCAATGAAAATCCTGATTTCGATGATGCCTTCGTGATCGATCTGGATTTCTGAGGTAACGCTCGGGTCAGCAGCACCGCGTATTGCATTTCCCCCGGCCAAAACGCGCTTCCTGACGTTCGCGGAAAAACATCTCATAACTCATCACTGGCTCACCCGGACGGTTGCGGGCCATTTGTGCCACGTAGTTGTCGTACTCGGGAACACCGACCATCAATCGGGCGCTCTGGCTGAACATTCTGGCAACCTGCTGCAATTTGCGAAACATGGCGGATCTCTCTGTGAGCGTGGGACCTGGCCCATGAAAACGCGCTCATGTATCGGCATTGTGTCCGGATCGGGCGCCTTTGTATTTTCAAGTATCCAGGCTCGCGCCCGATGGACCGCCGGCAACCCGCTACACTTTCCTCGCTCCGCCGCTGCACCCGAGCGGCCACGACCCCTGACTTCTGATCTGGAGGTATCCCATGAGCGACAGCAGCGAACTCACCACCTTTACCGGCTGGGCCGCCACGACAGCGGGCGCGCCACTGGAACGCTACAGCTACGATCCCGGTCCGTTGGGCAACGATGAGGTGGAAGTCGCCGTGGAATATTGCGGCGTCTGCCACTCCGACCAGTCGCTGATCGACGACGACTGGGGTATCAGCCGCTACCCGTTCATTCCCGGCCATGAGGTGGTCGGTCGTATCGTGCGGATGGGCGATCAGGTGCGTGGCCTGGAACTGGGGCAACGGGTGGGCATCGGCTGGTACAAGGGCAGTTGCATGCATTGCACCTCCTGTATCGAAGGCTCGCATAACCTGTGCAGCACAGTGCAACCGACCATCATCGGCAGCAACGGCGGCTTTGCCGACCGCGTCCGCTCGCACTGGGCCTGGGCCCTGCCGATCCCGGCGGGGCTCGACCCGGCAATGGCCGGGCCGTTGTTCTGTGCCGGCTCGACCGTGTTCAACCCGCTGGTGGAATTCGGCATCAAGCCCACTGACCGGGTAGGCGTGGTGGGCATCGGCGGCCTTGGTCACCTGGCGCTGCGCTTTCTCAACGCCTGGGGCTGCGAAGTCACGGCGTTCACCTCATCGCTGAGCAAGCAGGACGAAGCCAGGCGCCTGGGCGCACACAAGGTGGTCGCCTCGACCGACTCCGATGCGCTCAACGACATTGCCGGCACCCTGGATTTTCTCCTGGTCACCGCCAACGCCAACCTCGACTGGACCGCCATGCTCGCCACCCTGCGCGGCAAGGGGCGCCTGCACTTTGTCGGCGTCGTGCCCGACGCCATTCCGGTGCACGTGTTCAACCTGATTCCCCAGCAAAAAACCCTGTCCGCCTCACCGGTCGGTTCACCCGCCAACACCGCGGCCATGCTGGAATTCTGCGCCCGCCACCAGATCCTGCCGCAGGTCGAGATGTTTCCCATGAGCCGGATCAACGACGCCATCGATCACTTGCGCAGCGGCAAGGCGCGCTACCGCGTGGTGGTGGATGCCAGCCGGTGACAGGAGAGCCGAAGGCGGTCCCCTGTAGGAGCTGGCCTGCCAGCGATGGTCGTTAACAATAACGCGGGGGACTTGGATAAACGCGGTCCCTGTAGGAGCTGGCCTGCCA
>NZ_AKJO01000204.1:0-1837 GCF_000282295.1 Pseudomonas sp. GM33 | reverse complement strand
GAGCCTGCTCGCGATGGACGTCAACGATGACGCGGGGAGCCTGACACCCCGCGTCGTCCTCAAGTCCATCGCGAGCAGGCTCGCTCCTACAGAAAACCAAGGTCGAGCCTACGGCGGCTCAGTTCGGCCTGTCCAAAACCTGAAAAGGGGCACACAACAATGAACCCAACAAGCCAGCCGGGCACCGAGGCGCATGACGAGGACGTCAAGGTGCTGCACAGCATGGGCTACGCCCAGCAACTCTCACGACGAATGGGTGTTTTCTCCAACTTCGCCATTTCCTTTTCGATCATCTGCATCCTCTCCGGCGGCATCAACTCACTGGCCCAGGGCACCTCGGGCGCGGGCGGCATATCCATCGGGATCGGCTGGCCGATCGGCTGCCTGATCTCCGGGGTATTCGCCATGGCCATGGCGCAGATCTCCTCGGCCTACCCCACCGCCGGCGGCCTGTACCACTGGGGCTCGATCCTCGGTAACCGCTTCACTGGCTGGCTGACCGCATGGTTCAACCTGCTGGGGCTGGTCACGGTGCTGGGGGCGATCAACGTCGGGACCTATTACTTCTTTTTCGGTGCCTTCGGACCGGCACTGGGCATGGAGGACACGACCACGGTCCGGGTGATTTTCCTGGCAATCCTCACCGGCCTTCAGGCCTTGTGCAACCACTTGGGTATCGGCCTGACCGCCAGGCTCACCGACTTCTCCGGCTACCTGATCTTCGCCACGGCGCTGGCGCTGACCATCGTTTGCCTGATCTCGGCACCCAGCTATGAATTCGCGCGGTTGTGGACCTTCGGCAACTATTCCGGCGAAGCGGGCGGCGGCGTCTGGCCGCAGGTCTCCAACGGCTGGGTGTTCATGCTCGGCCTGCTGTTGCCGATCTACACCATCACCGGCTATGACGCCTCGGCGCATACCTCCGAGGAAACCCGCAACGCGGCCATGTCGGTACCCCGCGGCATGGTCATGTCGGTGGTCTGGTCGCTGCTGTTCGGCTGGCTGATGCTCAGCGCGTTCGTGCTGATGCTGCCGAGCATGGACGAGGCGGCCAAGCAAGGCTGGAACGTGTTTTTCTGGGCCATGAACACCCAGGTCAACCCGACCTTGAAACTGGTGCTTTTCGTGGCGATTTTCATCTCGCAGGTACTCTGCGGGCTGGCCACCGTCACCTCGGTTTCGCGCATGATTTTCGCCTTCTCCCGGGACGGTGGCCTGCCCTGCTCCAAAGCCCTGTCCTCCGTCTCGCCGACCTTTCGCAGCCCGGTGGCGGCCATCTGGACCGGTGCCACCCTTGCCGTCCTGTTCGACTGGGGCTCGTCGGTGATCTCGGTCGGGGCAACGCCGGTCTACACGATCGTGGTGTCCTGCACGGTGATCTTCCTGTTCTTCTCCTTCGCCATCCCCATCGTGCTCGGCCTGTTTACCTACGGGACGTCGAAGTGGCCGACCATGGGGCCATGGAACATGGGGCGATTCTGGTACTCGGTGTTCGCCATCCTCTCGATCCTGTCGATGATCATCATTTTCGTCATCGGCATCCAGCCACCGAACGATTGGGCGCTGTACATCACCATCGGCTTCCTGGTGCTGACCGCCATCGTCTGGTTCGGTTTTGAAGCCCGACGCTTCCAGGGGCCACCGGTGGGCGACATGATCGTCAAGCGCCAGGCTGAAATCGCTGCGGCGGAAGCGGCGTTGAACAAACAAACCGGCGTTTGATGGCCACTGCGTGCATTTAGTCCAGTCCTGAAACAGGTTCACGCCTGCTTCAGGACCAAAAAAACGTACAGCGCCACTGCGTCGATCGCGATTGCGCCGACAAATCCGCATCTAA
>NZ_AKJO01000203.1:0-867 GCF_000282295.1 Pseudomonas sp. GM33 | reverse complement strand
TCGACCATCCCGACTGCGTTGTAACGGATATCGCTGACCAGCGGGAACTCATCGGCCCCCATGGGCTGCAAAAAAACCTCGCGCAATTGCCCGGCGCACGTGCGGCCGAAACGACGACGGTTGAGCATCGCATCGGTTTGCGAAGTGATTTCACCGAGGGCGTCGTAGCGCCAGCGACTGTCCAGTCCGGGGCCCGCCTCCAGCAGGACATCGCGCGCCTCGACCTCGGCAGGCCAGTTCACCGGGTCCAGGGACTTGAGGAAATGGCTGGTCTCCAGCAACGGTAAACCGTGCACAGCGTAATCGGGCATGTGCCGGGTGGTGGCCGGGTCGTCATGACGAATCAACTGACCACACTGGTTGCGAGGGCTGCCACCGGGATCGCCATAGAGAAAGCGCTCGACGACCCGCGGCTCTCCACTCTCCAACTGCTCGGTAATGGCCAAGGGGCGCAGTTGCTCGTCGTAGGTATGTTGCGCAGAGCTGCGACTGTCCCAACGCTGCAGCAGCTGATTGGCCTGACCGGGTAACGACAATGTCCAGCCGGCATCGACACTGACATTCAACAGCAGGTTGCCGGACAAGGTAGGGACCGAGGTGCGGTTCGGCCCTCGCCCTTCACAGAAAAAACGCGGATCCTGACGCTCGACTTCACGGCCCTGCGGATCGAACACCTGCCGTGTGATATGCGGTTGTGCCGGTTGCTGCACATCGCGGCGAGCAAAAGCGACCGCGCGCACTGTCAGGCCTCGCGGATCAATGACCGTGAGGCTTGGCGTATGGGTGTGCAAGCTTGGGCTGTTCATGCCGTATGAATAACATGCAGTGCCGGGGGCGGCTACTGACAGAAATGACAGTGGGTGAGGT
>NZ_AKJO01000202.1:0-941 GCF_000282295.1 Pseudomonas sp. GM33 | reverse complement strand
GATCTTTTGATCTTGAAAAAAATCAAAGTCAAAAGATCGCAGCCTGCGGCAGCTCCTACAGGGGTGATGCAGCGTCAGTCCTTGTGATTGCCCGAGCATCCTCCAGCCGGGCCTGCATTGCAATGCTGGCAAGACCGCTCGGTCACACGCTGCGCCAGAAACGGTACAAAGTGTCACGCCAGCTGTACCGAAAGCGTCACAGGCGCACTCCATCCGTCCGACAAAAAATGCGCAAGGCCTTGATTTGCCTGAGCTGCAACGCGCTGGCCCGCCCCTTGCTCTACGCTTATAGCAAGCGCACATGCGCGACTCCCTATAAGCACAAAAGCAAGGAGAGACCACCATGCGTTACGCTCACCCCGGTACTGAAGGCGCTATCGTTTCGTTCAAAGCCAAATACGGTAACTACATCGGCGGCGAGTTCGTCGCGCCTGTCAAAGGTCAGTACTTCACCAATACCTCGCCAGTGAATGGCCAACCCATTGCCGAATTCCCCCGCTCCACGGCCGAAGACATCGACAAGGCCCTGGACGCCGCCCACGCAGCCGCCGATGCCTGGGGCGCCACGTCCGCCCAGGCGCGCTCGCTGGTGCTGCTGAAAATCGCCGACCGCATCGAGCAGAACCTGGAACTGCTGGCAATCACCGAATCCTGGGACAACGGCAAGGCCGTGCGCGAAACCCTCAACGCCGACATCCCACTGGCCGCCGACCATTTCCGCTACTTCGCCGGCTGCATCCGTGCCCAGGAAGGCAGCGCTGCCGAAATCGACGGCAACACCGTGGCCTATCACATCCATGAACCCCTCGGCGTGGTCGGGCAGATCATTCCGTGGAACTTCCCGATTCTGATGGCCGCGTGGAAACTCG
Source organism: Pseudomonas sp. GM33 (assembly GCF_000282295.1). Taxonomy (NCBI): domain Bacteria; kingdom Pseudomonadati; phylum Pseudomonadota; class Gammaproteobacteria; order Pseudomonadales; family Pseudomonadaceae; genus Pseudomonas; species Pseudomonas sp. GM33. The sequence continues at coordinate 72 of NZ_AKJO01000202.1, read as the reverse complement.
CCCCGGCTCTGGCTGCCGGTAACTGCGTGGTGCTCAAGCCTGCCGAGCAAACCCCGCTGGGCATCACCGTGC
>NZ_AKJO01000201.1:0-1669 GCF_000282295.1 Pseudomonas sp. GM33 | reverse complement strand
GTACAAGCCATGAATGGCGTGTCACCGGGTTAAACAACAAAAGCGGCTACTTTCAATTGCAGATAGTTGCCCAGGGCATGACCACGTTTAACGTAACAGCCAACAAGTTGCTGTCGACCAAACTGGACGATGAGGCTGATGTCAAGATTGACGATGTTCCAGTCTCCGCTCCGGGCAACTTTATTTTTTATCGGGATAAGCCGCAAACCGTTACGCTCATCCCAAAACTAGGCAGCCCCTTGGCTGGTCTGCCGGTCAAGTTGACTTGTGTGGTCAGAGTCGGTCTTGATCCTGCCAATGTGGAGAGTGACCCGAAGTTTAACGAGGAACGAACCACGTATAGCTGGGCAGTGACCGGGAATACCAAAAGCGGCACCTTCCAGCTATCGCTGGCAGGCAAGGACATGACCACGCCGATAACCTTACCGATCAGTAGGTTGCTTTCCAGTAATCTGGCTGATGAGGCAACTGTCTTGCTGGATGGCGTTCCGATGCCGCAACATGGGGCAAACTTCATCGGGGGAAAAGTTTCAACCCTTACGTTAAAATTAAACCCGGACGGATTGCTGATTGGCGTTCCTTTGGCGATCAAATTGGTGCACCTAATAGATGTTGAAGAAAGAGAGTTTGCCTGCGTGCCAACAAACTTTGGACAGCATACCACTACGCACATATGGAAACTCACTGGCCCAGTGACGAAGACTGCAACTTTTTCGTTAAAGTTGTTTAGTAAAAATGAAGGCGGGGTGCTAGTAACGCCGAGGAACCGTTTAGGTAATGAAAGTTTTAGATTTCAATTGTCGGGTGCGTACTTGCCGCTGCCACCGGATGTATTCCGTTTTCAAGTTAACGAGAGGTTTGATGTTGGTGTCGAGTTGAAAGATGCGCGCGGGACCCCGATTGTTGGAAAGACGGTGCGGTTCGGTGCACCGGACCACGAGGGGCGCGCTGTCGCGACAGATTCTCAAGGCAGGGCATCCACGCCCTACACCTTCATAACCCCTGGTCTGCGTCAAATATTAGCGAACGTAATCCTTGAAGGTAGAACCGTAGAATTGCATTTAAGGGTGAATTTTATTTGAAAGGGGAGACCGGAGATGCATCTGTTCAACGGCGTCTCCATCGCGCAATGCAAAGCGTCCTGATAGTTGTACAAGCTGGACAGCTTGCAATTGTCAACTGATGGACAATCATGATGCGCAAGTGTCTTGGGGGAGCGGTCGCTGGAAACAAAAAAGGCAGTTTTGGACTGCCTTTTCTGCACAATCCGCGAAGCGGATCAGGACAGGAAACCACCCTCCACATTCAACGAAACCTCCGTCGTATTACGGGAAGCATCACTCGCCAAATACTGCGCCGCCCCCTCGGATCGGCCACGCGCTTGAGCGGGGTCTGCTGCAGTGCCGTATTTCATTTCGCCGATGTGGCAGGCGATGGCTTCAACGATGCGCCGAGTCGAGCACGGACTTCACTCCGTACGTGACTTTGATACGCAAACTTAGACATTTTATCGCAATTTGTTCTAGAGGACCTGTCATTTACGACAGTTTTCAGTTTGTCGATTTTTCCCGATAGTTAGCGGACTGTTTTTAATGCCCATTACTGAGAAGGGACGCGTCGCGATGACCACCAAATTAGACGCCACAGCCGCTGTATCAAACCCTTGGGA
>NZ_AKJO01000200.1:0-2770 GCF_000282295.1 Pseudomonas sp. GM33 | reverse complement strand
CGTCTTCGCTGGCAAGCCAGCTCCCACAAATAACGCGGATTCACCCTCGTTTTGTGAGCGACGCAAAACCCTGTGGGAGCCGGCTTGCCGGCGAAGGCGTTTTCCAGGCCGATGCATGACATAAGGCCGCCACCCTGATCATTACAACAAAAATGAATTAACTTACTATTGTGTAATATTACACGGAGCGATAGATTTATTCACAACCTGTAATGATCTGGAAAGACAATGAAACCTTGCGTAAAAAGCCTGGTGCTCGAACTGCTGGTCGCTAAAAACGGCGTTCCCCTGCAGGTCAGGGAAGCCATCGTCGCCTGCGAGCTATTCGGCATCAGTGAAAACAACGTCCGGGTCACCTTGGCGCGCCTCACTATCGAAGCATTGCTCGAAGGTGCGGGCCGAGGCAGTTATCAGCTGGGGCCGCAGGCCAGGGACATCTCGGCGCAGTTGTTCGAGTGGCGCAACGTGGAGCAGCATCTGCGGCCGTGGGACGGCAGTTATCTGATGGTGGCATGCAACGCCCTGGGGCGCAGTGATCGCAACATCTTGCGCCAGCGTGAACGGGCCCTGCACATGCTGGGTTTCGCGGAGCTGGACAAAGACCTGTACGTGCGCCCGAACAATATCTCGCCTGATATCGAGTCGTTGCGTCGACGTTTGATCGAACTCGGCCTGGAACCGGCCGCACTGGTTTTCCAGGCCCGGGGCTTCGAAGAGGCGCAGACGCAGCGCATACAAAACCTGTGGAAGGGTGAGTTGCTCGACGACAGCTACCGCCGCCATTGCGAGCAATTGGAAAGCTGGACGCTGCGCGCCGGGCAACTGAAGCCGGACATGGCCGCACGCGAATCTTTCATCCTCGGCCGCGAAGGCATCCGCCAGATCGTCTTCGATCCCCTGCTACCGGAACCTATGGTCGATGTAGCGCTGCGCACAGAGTTCTTTGCCTGTACCCAGCGATTCGTGGATCGCGGCCACCAGATCTGGCGCACCTTTCTGCAACAGCCCTGAAGACTCAACTGACTCATCACCCGGGCCGGAACCTGGCCCTTGATGTCGAGGATAGACATGCATAACAAAACCAAAATCAGCGATATTCTCAGCCGCGACGAAATCAAAGCCTTCAGTGAACGCTCAGACCTCTGGGGTGCCTGGGCGGTGGTGTCTACCTGGGGCGTGTTGGCCTTGGCCTTTACAAGCCTGGCCTGGGCCCGCGAACTCTTGCCCTGGTGGGGATTCAGTCTCGCCCTGATCGTGGGTGTGGTGATTATTGCCGGACGCCAGTTGTGCCTTGGCATTTTGCAGCACGACGCCGCGCACGGAACATTGTTCAAGAGCAAATGGTGCAATGACGTACTGGTCGATTGGTTGTGCGCCCGGCCGATCTGGAACGAGCTGCGCAAATATCGTCCCTATCACCTGACTCATCACGCCAGGACCTCATCCGTCGACGATCCCGATCTCTGCCTGGTTGCCGGATTGCCTACGACGCGCCGCTCCATGATGCGCAAGTGCCTGCGTGATCTTTCAGGCATTACCGGCCTCAAGTTCCTGGCGGGACGCGTGCTGATGGATGCCGGCGTGCTGCAGTGGTCGCTCACCAGCGACATCCGCCGCCTGCCGCAGGCAGGTCGTCGCTGGTGGGACTACCCACGGACCTTTTTCAGAAACGCCAGCGGCATGCTGCTCACCAACGGCCTGCTCCTTGCCGCATTCTGGATCAGTGGACAGCCGTGGTTGTACGGCGTGTGGGTGCTGGCCTATGTCACGCCGTTCCCGTTGTTCATCCGCATTCGTTCCATGGCGGAACATGCCTGCCTGGAATCAGGCACGGACGTCCTTCGCAATACGCGAACCACACAGGCCGGTTTGATCGCCCGCGCTTGCGTGGCGCCTATCCGGGTCAACTTCCACATCGAGCACCATCTGATGGCATCGGTGCCGTATTTTCGCCTGCCGAAGTTGCATGCTCTTTTGCGGCAGCGCGGCATCGTGCCGCCACCACCCACTTACTGGCAGGTGCTCAAGCGTGTGAGCCAGCGAGCTCACGCCGTCTGATGGATGAATACTGTTCGCCCCAGACTCAAAAGCCGAAATACACAAAAGCCGTAGCTGCCGCCATACCCCAGGCGAGCAACGCCATGACCGTTGAATTTTGCGGTAACCCGGATTCGCTCAATCGCTGAAAACCGGGCCTCGCAACACCGGCCTGTACGTAATAACCCTGCCTGATTGCCCGGTAGGTTTGCCGCAGGCCGACCAACAGAAACAGGGTGATCAGGCCAAGGGCAAGGCCTCGCCTGACAGCCGGTTTAGCCAGGGCTGCAAGGTGATCCTGCTCGCAGGCAACGCTATTGAGTTGCACAACGGTAATTCGTTGATAGTCCGTCACAGAGCGCTTTTGCCCCACCTGCATCGCCGCCTGTTGCTCCAGATCCAGCACCTGATACTTCCAGAGTGTTGACGATCCTTCTCGGCAGAAGGTAAACGCGGCAGGACTTGATACGGAGATAATGCAAGCGTCGTTGATATCCAGTTTTTCCAGCGTTTCCATGGCTGACCTGGTGAAGTCCAGGTCGAAGACCGAAGCGGCCCCGGTAGCAGAAGCCGCGACGGAAACCAGTAGGCTGCTCAAGATGCAGATGGCTGAAATGTTCACGGCCAGGTTTCCCCTTTACCATTTTTTTGATTTCGCAGCTCGGTTCCAGCCTGCTTTGTTGAGCTCCAGTACGCTGCTGGCACCCCGACTCACGATGGGTCATCGAGTGGA
>NZ_AKJO01000199.1:0-4656 GCF_000282295.1 Pseudomonas sp. GM33 | reverse complement strand
CTCCCGCTGGACTGCGCAGCAGTCCCATTTTCAGGGCCGCTTCGCGCCCCGACGGGACGGTGCGGCGATCCGACAAGCTCCCTCGCCACAGATACAGTGTTCGTCCTTAAGTGAGCAGCATTACGCTCTTCAGCGGGTTTCTGGCTTTTCTGAAACTGCTCGCTACTGCTGTGAACTCAATGGGTTTTTTTCGAGGTCGACAGCCCGGCTTTACTCAAGCCTTTGGTGTTGTGCTCACCCGGCGTCGAGGCCGAGATAGCCCCGGCCTTGGAGAGGCCGCGAGTATCCTTGGAGTGGGCGATGCCTGAGGTCGTGGTGCCATGACCGTTGTCATCGTTGCGCTCACTACCGTAGTGGTTGCCGCTCAGGCCATGGTCGCGCACGGATTTGCCGGCATGGTCGCTGTCCAGCCCGTTGCCGCGGCCGTTGCTGCCGGAGTGGCCTGTGCCGGCGTGTCCGCCACCCATGCCGCCGCCGTGACCTGCGCCGTTTCCGCCGCCGTGGCCGCCACCGTTTCCGCCGCCATTACCACCGCCGTTTCCACCGCCGCCGCCACCGTTTCCACCACCACCGCCGCCGCCGCCACCGCCGTCCTTCGCGTAGGCGGAACCCATGATCGACAGGCCATCAGGCAGCAAAGGGGCGGCTGCAAGCATCATGGCGCATGACATTACAGCAACGAGACTCTTGTTTTTGAAAAGCATGATTGCTTCCGTAGGTGGTTGATATTGCGTGACGTATGACGCGATATCCCTCAAACAGTTCCAGCCCGACGACAGGCGGCTGGAAGCCCACTCACACCTCAATCGAACACACCGTTGAGAATTTCATAGACGAGCCCGGTGGCCAACGCGACCAGGATCAGATCCGTGCCGACTTGCTGCCACTCGTAACCGTCATAGTGGGGCAACCTGCCGACCAGCCGGCCATCCAGTTTTTTGGCAATGCCCGGTGGAAGCGGCTTGCCTCGGGCAAGGTTCTTTTGAATACCCGGTGGCAAGGCAGGCCCGGGGCTCCAGTAGCCCGTGTTGGCGCCGATGATCTCGAGCACGCTGCTGTGATTGATGCTGGGACCATGACTCCAGTCCCCGCCGCCGGAATTCTTGTTCTTGTTGCCATGACTGCCCTGGTTGCCCTGGTTGCCATGGCTGGCCTTGTTGTTGCCCTGGCCGTTTCCTGGATCAGCCAGTGCAGTCACTGAGCCGCTGACCAGGGCCAAACAGGTGATTGCTGCAATCAACGATCGAGACTTGATCATGAGTCGTTCCTTCGTGGCGGGAATGTTCCCTGAACTTTAGACGCCATTGACGGAGTTGGTTCCATCGGGTCACCGTGCGCAACGTTCCGTTCATCCCGACCTCCGAAAATCCCGCAGGAAATCACTCACCGTGGCGAGGGAGCTTGCTCCCGCCGGGCTGCAAAGCGGCCCTTGCGACCCGGCCGGTCCTCACCCTTCCCACCCGAAACGCTCAACCAGACTCCGCTTGATACGTCGCAGATACTTCAATGCATGGCGCTGTTTCCCGATTGTTACCTCAGCGCCGCAGTTGTCACTTCTGCGCCGCCGAACGGGCCAATAGAGTATGGCCGTCGGTGTGGAACAGGCTCGTCGACTTGTCGGCGCGCTGGCACCGATCCCCCCATCACGGAAGAGGTGAATCATGAGTTTCGTCAAAGTGGAAAAAAAATCAGAGCAGCGCCCCGTCGGATGCCGACATGAAAAAAGCCATGGTCGAGTCGGGCGGCCAGCCGGGCGAGGTCACCGGGAACAATGCCGCCCGCACCCTGACCTACACCGGCGTGGTCAATCACACGGTGTACGAGAACAAGCTGATCGAGATCGCCAAGGGTAAACGCACCAGCTGGAACTTCGTCTGGGCCGATGCCCGGGCCGCCTGAGGTCAAGGCGGGGCGGCCGATCGGCTGCCCCGCTGCCCACGCCCCTGATACACCCCCGATACCCACTTGTAACACCACGACACTTAGCCGCCCTGCCCCTCGACCCTAGAGTGACACCGTCAATGGACTGCAGCGCCAAGCGCCAGCAGCCATTGTTTGCCCAACACACCACCAAGGAAGAGGGAAACCATGAGCAAGTCAATCGCTGTCAGCCAACAGAGCCAGCAGCTTCACAATGATGTGCAAGAAGCCGTCAAGTCGATCATGGGTGCTACGCAACTGAAGGCGTCGGATTACGGCCGGGTACTGAGGTCGGCCCTGGCGGCTTCGCAAAAAACCGTCACCATCGAAATCGCCGCCGGCGACCTGACGCAGCTGAAGAAGTCCGGCTACAAGCTGTGCTTTGCCAAGAAGGTGGGTGACGCCGACTACAACGTGGTCTGGCAGTCCTATGACGCTTACCTGAGCAACAACGAGTTCAGCTGGACGCCGCAGTATCAGCTGTTCGCCTCCAACGTGTTCAGGGAAAACGTGCAGGTCAAAGTCTCGACCAACATCATCAACATTGGCCTGGGGCAAACCTCGACACTTGATCAACACGGCCTGCTGAGCCCGGCGGTAACCGGTGGCCCGAATATTTCCCTGACTTTCGTGAACGACTACGCGCCGATTCATCCGGGGGTCAACCAATTGTCCACCGGCATTGATGGCAATCAGGTCAGTACGCCCATCTACGTGGCCGTAAACCAGGTCGTCACCGGCAGTACCGCGCTGACGCCGGTGGAGACCATCCTCGTGTGGTTCGAACAGAACGTACAGACCAGCACCATGTTCAGTACCTCACGCTCCAAGGCGATCGAAATCGACCTGACGTTCGATAACACCGCAGGTCGCCTTTACGAAGGCGGTCAGTGGAAAACCGTGTAACCGTCATGCCGGGGCAACCTCGCGGTTGCCCTTTCACTTCTCTTTACCTGCCGTGGCGAAGTAGCCCGTCAGCGAGCGACAGATCGACTGCGCGAGGTCCTCCTGGGTGGCGATGCCATAAGGTCGATCACGATCGAACTGCGCCGACCAGCGAATCCGCCCCTGCGCCACATCCACCAGGCGCAATGACGCGCGCACCCGCGAAGGCTCGACCCGCACGCTGCCCTCCAGGCAATAGCTGTAACGCCCGCCACGCTTGAAGTCCGCTACCGGCTCGCTGTGTCGTGCCACCCGCATCAACACATGATTGGTCCCGGTCTGCGCCTGCTCGAACGACTCGAACAGGCGGCAACTCAACTCCTCGCACAGGCCTCGGGCAAAGTCATTGCCATCGCGGGTGAGGCAGGTAAACGGCTGGATCTGGACCACAGGATGGCGCGTGCCGACGCCCTTGGGCCGCAGCCGCTGATAGGTCAAGCGATAACACCCGGGTGGAATGCTGAAGCGCACCGGATCCTGCTGGCCGTTGCCGGCGTAATGCGCTGCGAGCTTGCGCCGCAAGCGCCCCACCTGCACGCGCACCACCGGATCGTCACCGGTGCAATACACTGCCGGGTCACGACGAAACACCGCGATGCCAATGGCGTGTTCGGTCAGCGGCGTTTTGCACGCCTGAAGATCGTGCTCGACCAGAAAGCGCAACAGACTGCCCATGCGCCTGGACTTGGCAAACAACGGGCTGACCAGCAACAGCGCCAGCACCCGCTCGATTTCTTCCCGATCGAGCGGCTCGGGAAAGCCCGCCGCCGTCGAATCGGCCATGCTCATGATCACCATCGCCTGCCTCCGTGCAGGTTGCCGACAGGAATGGATGTCGCACTCCGTGATTACCCTTGCAGCGTGAGCAGGAATGGGGCTCGGACACTGCAACGACCAAGCTTAGCAGCCGTGTTGATATCGGCAGGCAATTGCGATGGTAGCAACCCGCCATCCGACGAACGTTCAATCTTGACGTCCGAAAAACTTGTAGGACTTGCCCCTTTGTGGCGAGGGCGCTTGCTCTCGCCGGGCTGCGAAGCGGCCCTCATCCCTTGCAACTCATTTCCTCAGACACATCGCAGTGCCCGGTTTTACGGCGGCAGAGCCGCCGAACGGGAGCAAGCTCCCTCGCCACAGGGGGCATTTGGCGTCCTACAGGCCGGTTGCAGCGCTGGAAATCGATGCCTAATGTGCGCCCGTCGCTGACTTGAATTGGCGATTGGGTTTCGCAGCCCTGTAGATACGTGTAGTAACCTTGCAACCCACCAAACCACTGACGGTCGCATCTGCGCCCGTATGTCGTTTTATGGTGGCTGTGTGTGGGAGATCTTCGGATCTGCCGGGTTCCTCGTATCCTCGGTCTGCGAACCCGCACATAGCTACCACCCCAATCGATTCGCAGCGACCGGGAGTAGCTCTTCTTACAGATACGAGGAAGTTTTACTTATGACAGCTAACAATCCGCAACGCCGCTTCACCCCCATGAAACAAATCGCCACCAGCTACCCCGTCCTCCTCATCGACAGCGACGCCCCGCTGCGCGAACTCCACAACTGCGCCGCCGAACGCCTCAACGCGGTCCTGCAATACCTCAACCTCATGGCCTGCACCAGCCTCCCCGACTACGCCGAAAACGACATCAACACCGTCAGCAACATTTCGCGGATTCTGCTGCAGGATGTGCGGGATGTGTTTGGGGTGATCGAGCAGCGGGGGTTTGAGGTGCCGAAGAAGCAGTGACATTTTTCAAGCGCAAAAAACCCGCACTTCCAGGCTGTGTGAAAACACGCT
>NZ_AKJO01000198.1:0-8624 GCF_000282295.1 Pseudomonas sp. GM33 | reverse complement strand
GTGTCCGGGATCATTAGGCCAGTTCACCGCAGGCTGCGATCTTTTGCTCTTCTCCTCGATATCCAACCGCAACTCAAGCCCAAACCGCCCCGCCATCTCCTTGCGCCCCAACGCCGTCAACGCCAACGCCCGACTGTCCAGATCCTGGGTCACCCACTGGCGCTTGAGCGCCGTTTGCAGCAACGCCGCCCCCAGCGACCCGCCCAGATGCGGCCGACGCATGCTCCAGTCCAGGCACGGGCAGGCAAAGCGGCGGCGCAGCGTGCTCAGATCCTGCACTTCAATCCCTAGCCCCTGAAACATTGCCGTACCGCTGTCGCTCAAGCGATAGGCCTGTTCGTCGGTTTCCTCCAGCCAGCCCGCTTCGAGCATCCGGTCATGCAACAGTACCGCCAGAGTGCCCGCCATGTGGTCGTAGCAGGTGCGGGCAAACTGCAGGCGATCCGGGGTCCGCGCCTGGAAGCGCGGCGCCGGGTTCTGGCCGATCACCATCAGCGCTTCCAGGGCCTGGGCGACGCGTTTGTCCGCCAGGCTGTAATAGCGGTGACGTCCCTGGACGTGCAGCCGCACCAGTGCCAGCTCCTTGAGTCTGGCCAGGTGGGCACTGGCGGTCGACGCGCTGACTTCGGCCACCGCCGCCAGCTCGGTGCTGGTGCGGGCGTGGCCGTCCATCAGCGAACAGAGGATTTTCGTCCGCGCTGGCTCCGCGATAGCCGCCGCCACCTGCGAGACGCCCATGTCGTGTTGTTCTGCGCTCATATTTCGCTCCCGGACGAATCAACGCCCTTTCGGACTGGAGATAGTAGCAATACTTTCCAACAACAGAAGGCTGTGACCCATGGACCCGATCATCGCTGTGACCCATGCCGATCCTTATCCCTACTACGCACAACTGCGTGCCGAAGGCGGGCTGGCTTTCCATCCGGGGCTGAACATGTGGGTGGCCAGCAGCGCTCGGGCGGTGACTGCCGTGCTGGCGCATGCCGATTGCCAGGTTCGCCCCGCGCAGGAGCCAGTCCCCAGGGCGATTGCCGATGGCATGGCCGGCCTGGTGTTCGGCCAATTGATGCGCATGAATGAGGGTGAGCGCCAGCGTTGTCCACGGTCGGCGATTGCGCCAGGGCTGGAGTTGATCGATACGCGGGAAGTCGAGAGTCTGGTCAGCGCCCGGTTGATCTCCGCCGACGCCGTCGGCCTGCACAACGCCATGTTCCGTGGGCCGGTGTGCGTGGTGGCGGCGTTGCTGGGATTCACCCCGGCTCAGGGTCGAATCATCAGTGAACTGACGGCGGACTTCGTGGCTTGCCTGTCGCCCTTGAGCACCTCGGCACAGCTGGCTGCCGCCCATGTCGCCGCCGAACAACTGAGCGGTTACTGTGTCGAGCTTTTGGCCGATCCGGACAACCACAGCCGCCTGCTTGCTGGCATCCGCCAGCGCTTCACCGGCGGCGCACCGCAAATGCTGATCGCCAACCTGATCGGCCTGTTTTCCCAGACGTTCGACGCCACGGCCGGGCTGATCGGCAACACTGTGCTGGCGTTGATTCAACACCCGCCGTTACTCAGCCAATCCCCCCATGTCGACGATCTGCTGGCCGAAGTGCAGCGCTTTGACCCGCCGGTACAGAACACCCGTCGCTTCGTCGCCGCACCCTGCGAGATTGACGGCACAAGGCTGAATGCCGGGGACGTGATTCTGGTGCTGCTGGCCTCGGCCAATCGCGACCCACAGCTCAACGACAACCCCGACGACCTCCTGCTCGACCGCCCGAACCGGCGCAGCTTCACCTTTGGTGCAGGGCGCCATCAATGTCCGGGGCTGGCACTGGCGTTGAGCATCGCTGGCGCTACCGTCCGGCACATTCTGGCGATGAAGCCGGAACTGGATCGCCTGACCTGGGACTACCGCCCGTCCGCCAATGGACGAATTCCGCTGTTCAGGGATGGGCCGATCGTTTGATCGACGCTCACTCCAACTGCCCAACCCGTGCAGCATCCGGCCAGAACAACGCCGCCTGCCCCACGCGCACACCCTGCTGATCAACCAGCGTCCACACCTTGCCTTCATGAATCATGAAGGCATTGCCCTGCCGATCCACCCGATAACCGCTGTAGCCATGCGCTATGCCATGGGCCGTGACCTGCTCCAGCAGGGTCTGGCGCCGGGCGCGGTCCAGTGGCGAGGCGCTGAAGCGTGAGGGCATGCCCAGAAACTCCGGGCGCGGGTACTTGAAGCACGCCAGCGCCTGTTCATTGGCGTAGAAGAAAAGTGGGTCGTCTTCAGTACCGTGAGCCAGCAAACTGTAGGGCGCGTGGGCGTGCAGCCAATGCAGACGCTCCCTTCCTGCCAGCGACGACGGTGCTGGCAGATGTTCGCCGGTCCAGTGCCGATAAGACTCATCCAGCAGTTCGATCGCCATGGCGTATTCGTTGATTGGCAACCCGCCCTCTCCTCTTCAGATCCTGGTTTCAAACCCGGCCCAGCCTATCCAAAGCCGCCAGAAAAGTCCTGCTGCCCGGTTGATTAGTTACACCGGGTTAAAACAGTCATGACGGGAAGTGCGTTTATCCCGCTGGCCTTTCTCCATAGAGTCTCCTGGATCATGGTGAACAACGAGGCGCGATTGATGCAGACCCAACTGGACAAGTCACTGAGTGTTTTTGCGCGGGCCGACCTGCTGCAAGGTCCGACGCCCATTCAGCGGGCTGCGCGACTCGAACAACGGCTGGGCCTGGACAAACAGGGGATCGGCCTGTTTCTCAAACGCGACGACCACATGTTGATCGGCGCGGGCGGCAACAAGCTGCGCAAGCTTGAATTCCACATCGGCGCGGCGCTGCAAGCCGGAATCGATACGATCATTACCGTAGGCGGCATCCAGTCCAATCATGCTCGTTTGACCGCCGCGGTGTGCGCCCGGCTGGGCATCGCCTGCGAGTTGTTCCTGACCCGGGCCGTGGCCAAAGCCGAGGTGGATTACGAACTTAATGGCAACGTGCTGCTCGACCAGCTGTTTGGCGCGCAGATGCAAGTGTTTGCCGGCGTTACCGACTCACTGGCCAAAGCCGAGGCCAGGGCGGCACAACTTCGGGATTGCGGACGCAAGGTGATGGTGCTGCCGACCGGTGGCTCAACGCCCCTGGGTAGCCTGGGTTATGCCCGCTGCGCAGCGGAAATCGCCCGGCAAGAGGCCGAACTGCAACTCACGTTCAATCAAGTGGTGGTCCCTAATGGCAGCGCCGGAACGCATGCCGGGCTCGCGGCGGGCTTCCGGTTGCTGGGCCGGGGTACCTGCGTGGTCAAATCGTTCTCGGTGTTGTCCGACCAGGACTCATCAGCCGCGAGAACCCTGCAACTGACCCGCGAGACATTGGCGCTACTGGGCAGTGACGCCGAGGTGCAGACGGCCGGGATGGTGATCGACGGCAGCCAGCTGGGTGCCGGCTATGGCCTGCCAACTGTCGCCATGCAGGACGCGGTACGCCTGATGGCGCGTGCCGAAGGCCTGCTGGTCGACCCGGTGTACTCCGGCAAAGCCTTCGCGGGAGTACTGGCCGACCTGCAGCAAGGGCGCTTCGCCCCCGGGGACAATGTGCTGTTCGTCATGACCGGCGGCACACCCGGCCTGTATGCCTATCGGGAAACCTTTCAGGCCTGACGGTCAATCATCCCGCGTCAGCACTTCCAGCAATTCAATTTCGAAGATCAGGTTCGAGTTCGGCGTGATCTTGCCCATGGTGCGTTCGCCATAGGCCAGGTGCGCCGGCACCAGCAACTTGCGCTTGCCACCGACCTGCATCCCCATGATGCCCTGGTCCCAGCCCTTGATGACCCGCCCGGTGCCGATCACGCACTGGAAGGGTTTGCCCCGGCTGTAGGAAGAATCGAATTCGGTTCCGTCCTCCAGCCAGCCACGGTACTGGGTGGTGATCAGCGCGCCTTTTACCGCGGCTTTTCCGTCACCCAACTGCAGATCGATTACCTGAAGCTCGTCATTCATTGAATTCACTCGTATGCTCACTCGCCCTCAAGGGCCTGATGGGCGCCGTTTTCCCAGATTTGCCCGCGATTGGCAACCATTGCCGTCTGCCCGCGCTGCGTTCAAAGCTGTTGGCTGAACTAAAATAATCAACTATTACCCGTACGGTTCAACGCCCTGATGGCCATGCCCGAATGATCCTGCTCTGGACCAGCGTCATCCTTGGTTCAATGACACTCACCCTGATCGTCGCGCTGGTCTGGCGCGAGCGCTCGCTGCACAAGCAACTGGCGCAGTACCGCGAAATCATCAACAGCTTGTCCGAAGGCCGGAACATCCACCAGGATGGCGACGTCGAGCGCTTCAAGCGCAGCCAGTATTTCGCTCGCATCGGCACCTGGGATTGGGATGTCGACACCGACCGCCTGTACTGGTCCGACGCGATTTTCGGCATGTTCGGGTTCAAGATCGGCGAAGTGACGCCTTCCTACGCTCTGTTCTGCTCCTGCGTGCATCCCGACGACCGGCTGAGGGTCCGGGCGGGCGAACTGCGCTGCCTGGAAACCGGCGAAAACCATGATGAGGAGTACCGCGTGGTCTGGCCTGACGGCACGATCCGCTGGCTGCGGGAAACCGGTAATGTGGTCAAGAATGACCACGACGAAACGATCAAGATGATGGGCGTGGTACGCGACATCACCGAAGAAAAGGCCTCGGCCAACTACCTCAAGCACCTGGCCCATTTCGACCCGCTGACCGGCCTGCCCAATCGCCTGGTGCTCGAAGAGCGCCTGTCCGAAGCGCTGGAGCAGGCGCGCGCCAGCGCAACGCGGGTGGCGCTGGTGTTTGTCGATCTCAATGGTTTCAAGGCCATCAACGACCGCTATGGCCATGCGGCCGGCGACCGCGTGCTGGTCACTACCGCCACACGGCTCAAGCGCATCCTGCGCGGCACCGACACCGTCGCCCGGATCGGTGGCGACGAATTCGTGGTCATCCTCCAGGACTTGCCCCAAGGCAACAGCCTGCAGGACGAAGCGCGCAGCATCTGCCAGAAAATCTTCGTCGAGCTCTCCCCGCCCATCACCATCGGCAACGACCAGCGCCACATCGGCACCAGCCTGGGCGTCGCCGTGTTCCCCGATCATGCGCCGAGCATTGACCGCCTGCTGCACATTGCCGACCTGGCGATGTACGAGGCCAAGCGCAGCGGGAACAATCAGTATCGGCTGGGCACCGAGAGCGTGGTGCGGGCACACAGCCAATAGCGTTTGCTCCTCGAATGCATTGATCCACTTCGCGCATCAATGCATGTCAACAATGCAATTAACATATCGATGCCCCTGCTCCACTATCCGCCCTAATAAGAACCGTGCGCCGCGTCCAGCCGGCGCACGTCATAAAAGCGGTGGAGTACAGATCAATGACAGTATCAATCCAACGGCCCGCGACTGCCGGTCGCTCCCGGGCCAGCGCAATCTTCCGGGTCACCTCGGGCAACTTCCTCGAACAGTTCGACTTCTTTCTTTTTGGTTTCTATGCCACGCAGATCGCTGCCGTGTTCTTTCCGGCCAGCAGCGAATTCGCCTCGCTGATGATGACCTTCGCCGTGTTCGGTGCAGGCTTCCTGATGCGTCCGTTGGGCGCCGTGGTGCTGGGTGCCTATATCGATGACGTGGGTCGACGCAAAGGCTTGATCGTGACCCTGTCGATCATGGCCAGCGGCACGATCCTGATAGTGCTGGTGCCCGGTTACGAGACCATCGGTTTGTTCGCCCCGGCCCTGGTGCTGATCGGGCGGTTGCTGCAGGGCTTTTCCGCCGGTGCGGAACTGGGTGGCGTGTCGGTGTATCTCGCCGAGATCGCCACACCCGGCCACAAGGGCTTTTTCACCAGTTGGCAGTCGGGCAGCCAGCAAGTGGCGATCATCGTCGCCGCCGCACTGGGTTACGCCTTGAACCAGTGGATGGCGCCGAGTGTGATTACCGACTGGGGCTGGCGGATTCCGTTCTTCGTCGGCTGCATGATCGTGCCCTTCATCTTTCTGCTGCGCCGCAACCTGGAAGAAACTGAAGAGTTCGCCACCCGTAAACACCGTCCGAGCATGGGTGAGGTGTTCCGAACCCTGGGGCAAAACTGGCTGATCGTGTTCGCCGGCATGATGATGGTCGCCCTGACCACCACCGCCTTCTACCTGATCACGGTGTACGCACCGACCTTCGGTAAAACCGTCCTGCACCTGAGCACGTCCGATGCGCTGCTGGTGACATTGCTGGTGGGTGTTTCGAATTTCATCTGGCTGCCGATTGGCGGCGCACTCTCAGACCGTATCGGTCGACGCCCGGTGTTGATCGCCATGGCCTTGCTGGCCATCGCCACCACTTACCCGGTGCTGACCTACCTGGTGAACGCGCCAAGCTTCATCCACATGCTGCTGGTGCTGTTGTGGCTGTCGTTCATCTACGGCCTGTACAACGGCGCGATGATCCCGGCGCTGACAGAGATCATGCCCGTGGAGGTCCGGGTGGCCGGTTTCTCCCTCGCCTACAGCCTGGCCACGGCCGTGTTCGGCGGGTTCACCCCGGCGATGTCGACCATGCTGATCCAGTACACCGGCGACAAGGCGGCGCCGGGCTACTGGATGAGCTTTGCAGCACTGTGCGCGTTGTGCGCGACGCTCCTGCTCTATCGCCGCGCCTCGAATCACCTGCAACCGGTGGCGTCGTGAACCTGCCCTTGATCGAGAACACAATCATGAAAAAACAGTTCGGTTTTGCGGCCATCGCGTTGGTGGCCAGCCTTGGATTGAGCGGCATTGCCCAGGCTGAAGAGATCCGTGTGATGACCTCCGGCGGCTTCACGGCGGCCTACAAGATCCTCGGCCCGAAGTTCGCCGCCGCCACCGGCAACACCCTCGACACCGCGCTCGGTCCCTCCATGGGCAAGGCCCCGGAAGCGATCCCCAATCGCCTGGCCCGGGGTGAGCAAGCCGACGTGGTGATCATGGTCGGCTACGCACTGGACGATCTGATCAAACAAGGCAAGGTCGACCCTGCTTCACGGGTCGAACTGGCGGATTCGCGCATTGGCCTGGTGGTGCGCGAAGGCGCACCGAAGCCGGACATCAGCAATGTCGAGGGCCTGAAAAAGACCCTGCTCGACGCTAAATCAGTGGCCTACTCCGACAGCGCCAGCGGCGTGTACATCGAGCAACAGCTGTTCAAGCGCCTGGGGATCGAAGACCAGCTCAAGCCCAAGTCGACCATGGTGCCGAAAATCCCCGTGGGCTCCGTGGTTGCCACCGGCGACTATCAATTGGGCTTTCAGCAGGTCAGCGAATTGTTGCCGGTGCCGGGGGTCAGTTTCGTGGCGAAGATTCCGGAGTCCGTGCAATCGGTGACCCGGTTTGCCGCCGGCATCCCGGTAGGGGCACAGCACCCGGCCGAAGCAAAAGCCTTGCTGGAATATATGGCCTCGACCCAGGCTCAACCGGATGTGAAAGCGACCGGACTGGACTCGGTCAGTCGCTGACCGACGGCTGCAGGACTTTCATCTCCACCACCAGCCGTTCCAGCTCCAATGCCGCCGGGGTCAGGGTTCGACCCCGGCGCTTGATCAGACCGACGCTGCGCATCACCTGCGGATCGGTCAGCGGCACCCGCGTCAGGATCGGATGATCAGCCGCCGGCATCGCCATCAACGGCACCGCCGCCACGCCCAACCCGGCCTCCACCAGACCAATCATGGTGGTCACATGACGGGTTTCACAAATACTCGACCGCTGCGGCACCACACCAGTCAGTGCCTGATCCAGCAGAAAGCGGTTGCCCGAGGTTTTATCCAGCGAGATGTAATCCTGCCGATAGAACTCGTCCCAGGTGACACTGCTGCGCCCCGCCAGCGGATGATCGCGCCGGCACGCCACGACATACCCTTCCTGCACCAGGGGCTCGAAATCCACTTCCGCTTCCAGCGTGCCCATGAAGCTCAGGCCGAAATCCGCTTCGCCATTGACCACCGCGCTCAAGACGTCATGGGCGCTGGAGTCCAGCACCTTGACCTTGATCCGCGGAAACAGCCGGTGATAGTGCGCGATCACCCGCGGCATGAAGTAGTAAGCCGCCGAGGGTACACAGGCGACCGTGACATGGCCGAGCCGGGTCGAAGCGACTTCGCTGATGCCCAGCAA
This sequence comes from Pseudomonas sp. GM33, assembly GCF_000282295.1. NCBI lineage: Bacteria > Pseudomonadati > Pseudomonadota > Gammaproteobacteria > Pseudomonadales > Pseudomonadaceae > Pseudomonas > Pseudomonas sp. GM33. The sequence goes on along the minus strand of NZ_AKJO01000198.1, from coordinate 455 downwards.
TGCCACGTCCAGATCGTCCAGCAGGCGCTCGACGCTGGGCATGAAACCCCGTCCGGCCTGGGTCAGGCTGACCTTGCGCGTGGTGCGCTCGAACAGGCGCACGCCAAGGGCATCTTCGAGTTTTTCGATCCGCCGGCTCAACGCGGGCTGGGAAATGCGCACCGTATCGGCGGCCTTGCGAAAGCTGCCCTGCTCGACCACGGCACGGAAGGCTTGCAGGTCATTGAGGTCAAAGTTGATCGCCATGGGGTTACCCGGAAACGAGGCAGATTGATCATCTTATTCTATGAATGTAACCAATTGATGCAAAGCTTTGTGGGCTGAGCCGGTAATTTTCACTGGAATTTGAATTTTTTCCAGATCAGTTGAACCGGCCGATCGGCCCTCATACACATGACGTGCAGCTGAAGCTCGATCGGTTGAATCCACAGCTAGAAACGGACAGTCGAGCGTGC
>NZ_AKJO01000197.1:0-5662 GCF_000282295.1 Pseudomonas sp. GM33 | reverse complement strand
GGCTGCGATCTTTTGATCTGGCATTTTCAAGATCAAAAGATCGCAGCCTTCGGCAGCTCCTACACTGGGTGATGGGCGTTACTCGAAGAGTGCGTCGAGGGCCTGTTCCAGACGGGTTACGGCAATAATCTGCAACCCTGGTGGCGCCTCCTTGGGCGCATTGCCCTTGGGCACGATGGCCCGCTTGAAGCCGTGCTTGGCGGCCTCTTTCAAACGTTCCTGACCGCTCGGCACCGGTCGCACCTCACCGGAAAGCCCCACTTCGCCGAACACCAGCAGATCGTGAGGCAGCGGCCGGTTGCGCAAACTGGACATCACCGCTGCCATCAACGCCAGGTCGGACGCCGTTTCGAGCACCTTGACCCCGCCGACCACGTTGAGAAACACGTCCTGATCGTGGGTCGGAATGCCACCATGACGGTGCAGCACCGCCAGCAACATCGCCAGCCGGTTTTGATCCAGCCCCAGTGTGACCCGCCGCGGGTTGGCCAAATGACTGTCGTCCACCAGCGCCTGTACCTCCACCAACATCGGCCGCGTGCCTTCCCACGTCGCCATGACCACACTGCCCGGGACTTCCTCCTGGGCACGGGTCAGAAAAATCGCCGAAGGGTTGGAGACTTCTTTCAGGCCCTTGTCGGTCATGCCGAACACGCCCAGTTCATTGACGGCACCGAAACGGTTCTTCACCGCCCGCAGCAACCGCAGGCGCCCGTCGGACTCGCCTTCGAAATACAGCACAGTGTCGACCATGTGCTCCAGAACCCGAGGCCCCGCCAGCGCGCCTTCCTTAGTGACGTGGCCCACCAGGAAAATCGCCGTACCGCTCTGCTTGGCATAACGCACCAGCAATGCGGCGCTTTCACGCACCTGGGATACGCCACCCGGTGCCGATTGCAGTTGCTCGGTAAAGATCGTCTGGATCGAGTCGATCACCATCACCCTGGGCTTTTCCTGGCGGGCCGTGGCAATGATGGCTTCGATGCAGGTTTCGGTCATGACCCGCAGTTGATCCTGAGGCAACCCCAGGCGTCGCGCACGCATGGCCACTTGCTGCTGGGACTCTTCACCGGTGACGTACAGCGCCGGCATGCTCTTGGCGAGGTTGCACAACGTTTGCAACAGAATGGTCGACTTGCCGATGCCGGGATCGCCACCGATCAGCACCACCGAGCCATCCACCAGACCACCACCCAGAACCCGGTCGAGTTCGCTGGAAGCGGTGGAGAAGCGCGGAACTTCTTCGACACTGACTTCAGCCAGCGTCTTGATCTGCGCCTGCTGGCCGGCCCAGCCGGTACGACCGCTGGGGGCGGCTGCCCCACCGCTTTCCACCATGGTTTCGGTGAGCGTGTTCCAGGCCCCGCATTCACCGCACTGCCCGGCCCATTTGGGGAAGGTTGAGCCGCACTCGGTGCAGCCGTACATGCGCTTGGCCTTGGCCATCGGAACTCCCGGAAAAAAACGCGATGATAGCTCAGCTGAGGCACGCGAGTGCGGCCAGATATTTTGCAATCTTCTGGATGATTTCAAATAGCCATAATCTATTCGTACTTTTTTGAAATATGACCGCGATAAATCCTTGTATAAGTTTTTACCCAACATACTCAACAAACACTTGAGACGTGCCTTACTGCCCCCTAAAAACCTATACAAGCTTTATTCACTTATACACATGATGCATAACTTCAAAAACGCTCAAATAAAGCGAGCTCCAAACTAACGAAACAGTTAACCGCATTGCAACTGCAATGAATTTTCAACACCGACTTTTTTGTTTAACAATTACCCGAACAATTTCAACATCCCAACTCAAGGAGGGCACTTCAACCTGGTTCGCTCACACAGCGAAGTCATATCGCTGAAAAAAGCCGTAAGCGAACCGCCGCAGAAGGGCTGGCCGGCCCACAAATGAGATCAATCGGCGAGTTCTCCATGACCACCCGGATCGATTGCTGGCAAGCACGGCAGACCGTTGATTCGAGCAGAATGCGATTGGCTGATTTACACTGCGTTCATCAACCTCATCTGTAACAAGGAAATAACCTATGGGCGTGCTAAACGAGTTCAAGGCCTTCGCGGTCAAAGGCAACGTGGTCGACATGGCCGTCGGCATCATCATCGGCGCAGCCTTCGGCAAGATCGTCACATCGTTTGTCGGTGACCTGGTCATGCCGCCAATCGGGATGCTGATCGGTGGTGTGGACTTCAGTGACCTGGCCATAACGCTCAAGGCAGCAGAGGGTGCGACTCCGGCGGTGGTGCTGGCTTATGGCAAATTCATCCAGACCATCATCGACTTCATCATCGTCGCCCTCGCGATCTTCGTCGGCGTCAAGGCCATCAACCGCCTGAAGCGCGAAGAGGCCGTGGCTCCGAGCCTGCCGCCGGTTCCAACCAAGGAAGAAGAGTTGCTGGGAGAGATCCGCGACTTGCTCAAGGCCCAGAACAACCGGCCTTGACCGCCCCCGCATCAAACGGCGCCTTCGAGGCGCCGTTTTTTTTTACCAGAAGTTTTCCACCGCCACCTGACCGGGTCGCCGGCTGAGGCTCAAGTGCATGTCCCGCTGTTTAAGCAGCTTGCGCGTGTCATCGATCATCTGCGGATTGCCGCACAGCATGACCCGTGAGTGTTCAGGCGTCAGCGCAACACCTGCGGCGCGCTCCAGTTCGCCACTGTCAATCAGTGTGGTGATCCGCCCGTTCAATGAGCCCGGATGCTGTTCACGAGTGACCGTGGTGATGAATTGCAGTTTGTGTGCGTACTCGGCCAGATAGTCACGTTGCGTCAGCCCCGCGATCAGTTCCTGATAAGCCAGTTCCCGGGCTTCACGAACGCTATACACCAGGATGATCCGCTCGAATCGCTCCCAGACTTCAAAGTCCTGCAGTATCGACAGGAACGGCGCCACGCCGGTTCCGGTGGATAACAGCCATAGATCGCGCCCATCGACAAAACGGTCCAGCGTCAGGTAACCAAAGGCCTGGCGGTCGACCAGCAATTTGTCGCCAACGACCAGCCGGCTGAGCTCGCTGGTGAACTCACCACCCGGCACGACAATGGAAAAGAACTCGAGGAACTCGTCAAAGGGTGAGGACACCATGGAGTAGGCGCGCCATACCGTGCTGCCATCAGCCCTGGTGACGCCCAACCGGGCAAACTGCCCCGCCCGAAAACGAAACCCCGCATCCCGCGTGGCACGCAGGGTAAACAGGTTCGGGGTCAACGGATGAACCTCGAGCAAGGTCTGACGGGTAAATTTTTCTTCGCTGACGGACATGGACGGCTCCAATCAATAGATACCTCAGTGTCCCGCAAAGACGGCAGCATAAACACAGACATTTTGTAGTGTTATTGAGTGTGCAACTTATTGATTATTCAATGTGAGAAACACCAGACAATATAAAATGACAAATGGCATTTAATATTTCACACACGGCTTAAGAACCTGGCACACACTTTTTCAGCCGTTAAAAGAGCAAAATCGTCGAACTACAATTGTCGGATATGTCCTACACTCCGTCACGTGCCGGATCTCGGATCCAAAACCAGCACCCCACCGGGAACATATTGTTGGAGACCCCGTATATGGAAATCTGGAAGGAGTCACAGCTTCAACTGCTTTCTCAAACACAGGACATTAATACGGCCTATCGAATATCACTGAATTTCGTCAGGAACCTTGGATATAAATTTTGTGCCTTTTCAACCATTTCAACGAACAGTCGCACTGATTGCTGCCCCGTCAACCTGAACAACTATCCACACGACTGGAACACACAGTATGAACAAAGCAACGCCAGCGAGATTGACCCCGTAGCGGCCTATTGCAATCACTCCATGCTACCCGTGCTCTGGAGCAAAGAGCTCTTCTGCGCAACCCCGTGGTTATGGCAACTGCTGCAACAGCAAGGCTTGGCGCATGGCTGGTCGCAAGCAATCCACGATGAAGAAAGCGGCCTGCGCAGCATTCTCAGCCTGGCCCGAAGCCATTGCCCGATTTCAGCCTATGAGCTGTACGAAAATCTTGGATTCTCGGTGTTCATCAGTCGCCACCTGCACGCCCTGGCGATCGGGATGCAACCAAAAAAACCGGTTTGTACTAACGCCCCCTCCTTGTCACGGCGGGAAATCGAAGTATTGAAACTGTCGGCCGATGGCAAGACGGCTTATGAAATTGCCAGGATCCTCAACTTGAGTGAACGCACGATCAACTTTCATGTGCACAGGGCTATCGAAAAGCTCGGCGTCAACAACAAGATGGCGGCAGTCATGGCCGCGAACCGCTCCGGAGCCATCTGAAAGCGCCCGACAGCGGGAAAACCTGCGGGTAATCCGATCAAAAAAAACGTACCATTTGCGGTCCCTCCTGAGTGATGGCGTGTAGACCTTCACGACGCAGTACACTCGGACGGCTCCGCCCGCACCAACGCCTCAGGGCAGCGGGACATCCGTTGATTACCCCCCGTTGATTACCCAGAGCCCCGCCCCATGCCTTTGCTCGAAACACCCTTCGCCAGCCTCAACCTGATCCGCCAGCCAGAACAGCAGAATGAACCGTTGCAAGCTTTCGATGCGGCTGATGAATACCTGCTCAATTATCTGGCCGAGCAGCAGCCAACGGCCGAGATGCGGGTATTGGTGCTCAACGACAGTTTCGGCGCGTTGGCGGCCAGCCTGGCGGGCAAAGTGCGGGTGGTCAGCAGCGGTGATTCGTTCCTGGCCTTGCAGGGCCTGGAAAAGAACCTGGTGCGCAACGGCCTGGCGTTTGATGCGGTACCGAGCGTCCCCGCCAGCGAGCCCCCTGTCGGGCCATTCGACTGCGTGCTGATCCGCGTACCGAAAACCCTGGCATTGCTGGAAGAGCAACTGATCCGCCTGCAAGGGCAACTGGCACCTGGCGCCCAAGTGATCGCCGCGGCCATGATCAAGCACCTGCCCCGGGCGGCGGGCGACTTGCTGGAGCGTTACATCGGCCCCGTGCAAGCCTCGCTGGCGGTGAAGAAGGCGCGGTTATTGATTGCCACGGCAGAAGACAAAACCCCGGTTGTGTCGCCTTACCCGACGCGGTACAGGCTCGACGAACCCGCTATCGAACTGCTCAACCACGCCAATGTGTTTTGCCGCGAAGGACTGGACATCGGTACCCGGGCGTTTTTGCCACACCTGCCGAAAAACCTTGGCTCGGCGCGGGTCGCCGATCTCGGTTGCGGCAACGGTGTCCTGGCCATCGCCAGCGCCCTGCAAAACCCCGAGGCCCACTACACGCTGGTGGACGAATCGTTCATGGCCGTGCAGTCGGCCGCCGAAAACTGGCGCGCAGCGTTGGGTGAACGGGAAGTGACCGTACGTGCCGGCGATGGCCTGGCCGGCCAGGAACCGCAATCGTTTGACGTGGTGCTGTGCAATCCGCCGTTTCACCAGCAACAGGTCGTGGGCGACTTCCTGGCCTGGCGGATGTTCCAGCAAGCGCGCGAAGCGCTGGTTGTGGGCGGCGCGCTGTACATCGTCGGCAATCGTCACCTGGGTTACCACAGCAAGCTGGCGCGATTGTTCCGTGGCGTCGAGCAAGTGGCAGCCAATCCGAAATTCGTGATCCTCAAGGCGCGAAAGTAACGGACAAAAAAAACCCTCCGGTCCAGGCTGTGTGAAAACCTAGCA
>NZ_AKJO01000196.1:0-1250 GCF_000282295.1 Pseudomonas sp. GM33 | reverse complement strand
GAACTGGCCTAATGATCCCGGACACTTCTTAAGGGCGATATGATTCGCCCAATCAGGAGGTTCCATGCAAGAACGAAAGACCTACACCCGCGAGTTCAAGCAACGTGCTGCGAGCATGGTTCTTGATGACAACTGCTCAATTACTGATGTCTGTGCGTCGATGGATGTCGGCCCTACGGCTCTGCGCCGCTGGGTTGATCAGGTTCGCAAAGAGCGTCAGAAAGGCCAGCCACTAGCCGGCACCAAGGCCATCAGCGACGAACAGCGAGAGCTCCAACAGCTGCGAGCCAAGGTCAAGCGTCTGGAGACCGAGGCTGAAATCTTAAAAAAGGCTACGGCTCTCTTGATGTCGGATCCCGATCGTTTTTCCTGATCGAGGAGCTGAGGGAGTCAGGCTCGTATCCGACTAGCCTGCTTTGCAGTGCGCTGAACGTATCCCGTAGCGCGTTTTACGACTGGCTTCGCCGCCGTTCAGCGCCGAATACCAAGCGTGACGCGCTCAGAGCCAAAGTCGTGCAATTGCATATTGAAAGCCGGGGAAGCGTAGGCGCGAGAATGCTCTCTGAGCATTTGAAGGCCCAGCAGCTCAAGGTAGGACGGTATCTGGCCGGAAAACTCATGGAGGAGGCAAATCTGGCCAGCCGACAGCGCCGCAGGCATCAGTATCGCTCCAGAGGCGTCGAAGCTTTTGTGGTCAAGAACCTGCTCGAGCGCAACTTCGAGCCGACCTCAATAAACCAGGTCTGGTGCGGCGACGTTACCAGCTTGTTGGTCGCAAAGCGCTGGTACCACCTGGCAGTCGTGATTGATCTGTTCGCCCGCCGGATCGTTGGTTGGGCGTTTTCTCTGATCAATGACGCCAACCTGGTTAGCAGGGCGCTGAGGATGGCGGTGGGGGTTCGAGGCAAGCATACGGGCTTGATGTTTCATTCAGATCAAGGCTGCCAATACACCAGCCAGCGCTTCCAGTCCGAGCTGCTTGAGCACGGGATAACGCAAAGCATGAGCCGCAGAGGGCAATGCTGGGACAACGCTCCAACGGAGCGATTCTTTGGGACACTCAAGTCAGAGTGGGTACCCACCAAGGGCTACAAGGAAATTGAAGAAGCCAGGCGAGATATGACCAGCTTCTTCATGCGATACAACCGAATTAGGCTCCATAGCTACAACAAATACCTGTCGCCGATAGCCATGGAGCAGCAGGCGGCTTGATCACCGTAAATGGTGTCCGGCAAAACTTGACCAGAACA
>NZ_AKJO01000195.1:0-13807 GCF_000282295.1 Pseudomonas sp. GM33 | reverse complement strand
GCGGCAGCTCCTACAGGGTACGCATTCCCATGTAGGAGCTGCCGCAGGCTGCGATCTTTTGATCTTGAAGGGTGATCAGCGCAGGGTGTCGACCATATCGGCAAGGGTGGTGAGTACATCCTTGCCCAACTGCTTCGACCGCTTGCCCGACCAGCCCGTCAACGGATTCGGGTGGTCGTCATGATCCTTGAACGGCATTTCCAGGGTCAGTGACAGGCAGTCGTACTTCTGGCCGACGCTGTTGCAGGCCAGCGTCATGTTGGCCTGGCCCGGTTCGTCGCGGGTGTAGCCGTACTTGGTCTGAAAGTCTTTGGTGGTGTGCTTCAGGTGGCTGCGGAAGTGCTCCTCGAGCTTTGCGATCCGCGGCGTGTAACCGGGATTGCCTTCGCAGCCGGCGGTGAACACGTGAGGGATTTCCTCGTCACCATGGACGTCGAGGAACATATCGACGCCGTACTTTTCCATCTGCTGCTGAACGAACAGGACCTCCGGGCTGATTTCCTGGCTGGCGCTCTGCCAGGCACGATTGAGGTCCTGGCCCATGGCGTTGGTGCGCAGGTGACCGTGGAAAACGCCGTCCGGGTTCATGTTCGGCACCAGGTACAGGTCGGCGCTGGCCAGCAGTTTGTTCAGCACAGGGTCGTCGTGTTTTTCCAGGCGTTCGATCACGCCTTCCATGAACCACTCGGCCATGTGTTCGCCCGGATGTTGCTGGGCAATCATCCACACCTTGCGTCGACCTTCGGCCCCGGTGCCTTTGCGCAACAGCTGGATGTCACGGCCTTCGACGCTCTTTCCGGTGGCCAGCAGTTCGGTTCCGGCCTTGCTCAGCGCCTGCTCGATCAGCCAGTCGTGGCGGCCGCGGCTGTAGGGTTCGAAGTAGGCGAACCAGGCGTGGGTCTGTTCGGCTTCGAGGCTGAAACGCAGGCAGTCGCCTTCGAAAATGGTGGGTACGCGGAACCAGTTGACGTGATCGTAGGACGCCACCGCCTGATAGCCGGTCCAGGCCTTGTTATAGGAGGACTGGCTGGCATTGTTCAGGCGAAACCAGTGGTCCTGGCCGACATGCAGGCCGCTGGCCTTGAAGTGGAACCACTGGAAATGGGCACTGCGGGTGTCCGGACGAATGGCCAGAAGCGGTTTGAGCGGATCGCTGATGTCGATGACTTGGATGTTGCCGCTGTCGAAGTTGGCACTGATGTCGAAAGAGGATTTGGCCACGGTCATAATCGGGTCCTGAATATGATTTTTATCGCGGCTACTTTACACGCAAGAGAGGGGTGAAACCGAGGGAAATTGCGGGGTGCAGAGGTGGGGGCGTCCTCCTTGACGCTGACGCAGCTTAGAGATTATGCGATTGATTCTCAAGTGCTATCTGTCGCTGGTTTGAACCCATGATGCCGGGCTTCTCTTGCCAACTGGAATTCTTTTGATATCATCCGCGCCATCGAATTTGCGGCACCCAAAGACTTCATTAGCCTGAAGCCAAAGCCAGAAAAAACTGGCAAAAAAAAGACCCGGCAAAAAGCCGGGTCAAAAACCGTGATTAGCCTGATGAGGAGATAGTCCAGGAGACCGACCTAAGGTCACCTGGTCCATCGACTGATCTCGCGACCAGTTGCTGCAATAATAATCATTCTCGTTTGCAGGTCAAGCGTTTTTGCCTGCTCGACAGGAAAATTCTTTCCTGTCCTCTCGATTTACCCTTCCACTTCAAGCGTTTTCATACTTTTCCAGCGATCGATCAACCATCGCCTTGGCCATGTCGATCATGTGCACCGTCGAAAACGCCAGGTCACGGTTTACGCCTTGCAGGTGACTGGCTGATTCGTACGCGGTGGCGGCAGCACAGCGCAACAGGTCCAAGGCATGGACCAGTGCCTCTTCGCCGCTGATGTTGCGGTTCACATCAAAAAAACGCGATTCGGCCACTTCCTCCGAAACAGCAGGTTTCAAGTAATAGTCCAGCGCGCGTTGTGCCGCCGCCGAGTCCAGGGATGAGGTGAGGGTGGTGTCGATTTGCACGTCCGGCAGGTCATTGGCGGGTGGGTTCATGGCGATGGCAAGCTCCGTGTTAGATTCAGATCCGTGAGTCGATCCTAATACGAACTGTATTTGTGACGAGGATTTAAATACTACAATTTGTGTTTTGATGGTCGGAGGCGCCCACGTATCGTGCCGCACATGGATAAATGGATTGAATTGGTCAAGGCCAAGATGAGTGAACTCAAAATCACTCAAGAGATACTCGCCGAGCGCCTCGGGATGTCCCAGGGCGGCATTGGCCACTGGCTCAACAAACGTCGTGAACCCGGCATCGAAGACATGAACCGGGTGCTGCAGGCGCTGGGCCTGGAGTTTCTCGAAGTGGCGCTGGTAATCCGGGAACCGCAGGCGTCAACGGATGACGAGATCCCCCTGACCCAGAAGTACAACCCGTACTTTCGCTACCCGATCAGTGACTGGCACCAGCCTGCCGAAGTGCGCGACGGCGAGGTTCCGGTGTACGGCAAGGAGCGCTATGAACTGTCCGATTACCACGCCCGGGGGCCGGCATTCTGGTTGAAAGTGGCGGGCGACGCGATGACCGCGCCCAATGGCATCAGCATCCCGGAAGGCATGCTGATTCTGGTGGACCCGGCCGTGGAAGCGGTGCCTGGCAAACTGGTCATCGCCCAGTGGCCGGACAGCGCCGAAGCCACGTTCCGCAAGCTGATCGAAGAGGGCGGTCAGCGTTATCTGGTCCCGCTCAATCCAACGTATCCGAAAGCCTTGTACACCGATGAATGTCGAATCATCGGTGTAGTGGTTCAGGCAACAGCCAGGTTCTGATCGGATCGGTCCTGGCAATGCGCAGGACCGATCTTCATTTCACGCTTCTTCCAGTTCCACCAGCGCACTGCCTTCGCTGACCATCTCGCCTTCCTGGCAATACAGCGCCTTGATCAACCCGGCATGGGGCGCGCGAATGCTGTGCTCCATTTTCATCGCTTCCAGTACCACCAACTGCGCCCCGGCCTCGACCGATTGCCCGGCCTCCACCAGCACGCGGACGATGCTGCCGTTCATCGGTGCGGTCAGTCCGCCCTGATGGCTGTGGCTGGCCTCGACGGCGCTGATCGGGTCGTAGGCCTCGATGCGGTGCAATTCGCCATCCCACTGCAAATACACCTGCTCGCCACGGCGTATAGCGCGGTGTTGACGGCGCACGCCAGCCTGCTCGGTCAACAGATGCTCACCCCTGAGCTGCGTGCTGTGGGCATTGATATCGCCCAGCGTCAGCGCACGGTCCTGGCCTTCACAACTCAAGTGCAGAGTGATTTCTCTCGGCAAACCGGCACGCAGACCATTAGGCGCCGCCCACGGTGAACCCGGGTCGTCTGCACGGGTTGCGTGCGGCTGGCTCTGGGCAAATGCCTGGGCGGCGGCTTGCCAGAATTCATCGCCGAGTTCCGCTGGCGCCGGCAGCAACTGTTCCTGATAGTGCGGAATGAAGCCGGTATCGAGTTCGGCAGCGGCGAACGCCGGGTGACCGATGATGCGCCGCAGGAAATTGATGTTGGTCTTCAATCCGCCGATAGCGAACTCGTCGAGCATGCTCAGCAGGCGCAACCGTGCCTGTTCACGATCCTCGCCCCAGGCAATCAGCTTGCCGAGCATCGGGTCGTAGAACGGCGAAATTTCATCGCCTTCTTCAACGCCGCTGTCCACCCGGCGCCCGGGCCCTGGGGCGGATTCGCGATACAGTTCCAGGCGACCGGTCGCCGGCAGGAAGTCGTTGCCCGGATCTTCGGCGTACAGCCGCACTTCGATCGCGTGGCCCACCAGCGGCACCTGATCCTGAGTCATCGGCAACGCTTCGCCGCGCGCCACACGAATCTGCCAGGCCACCAGGTCGAGACCGGTGATGGCTTCGGTGACCGGGTGTTCGACTTGCAGGCGGGTGTTCATCTCCATGAAGAAGAATTCGCCGCGTGCATCCAGCAAAAACTCGACGGTGCCGGCACCGACGTAGCCGATGGCCTGTGCCGAACGCACAGCCGCTTCACCCATGGCGCGCCGCAGTTCCGGGCTCAGACCCGGTGCCGGGGCTTCTTCGACGACTTTCTGGTGCCGGCGTTGAATCGAGCAGTCACGCTCGTTGAGGTACAGGCAGTTGCCGTGCTGGTCGGCGAACACCTGGATTTCCACATGACGTGGCTTGAGCAGGTATTTCTCCACCAGCATCCGCGAATCGCCGAACGACGATTGCGCCTCGCGCTGGGCCGAGGCCAGGGCTTCGGCCAGTTGGCTGACGTCCTCGACCACTTTCATGCCTTTGCCGCCGCCGCCAGCGGTAGCCTTGAGCAGCACCGGGTAGCCGATACGTTCGCAGGCATCGCGGAAGGTTTCCAGGTCCTGGGCTTCGCCGTGATAGCCGGGCACCAGTGGCACGCCGGCGGTTTCCATCAAGGCTTTGGCCGCAGACTTGCTGCCCATGGCGTCGATGGCCGAGGCCGGTGGGCCGAGGAAAATCAGACCGGCGTTTTCGATGGCGCGGGCGAATCCGGCGTTCTCCGACAGAAAACCATAGCCGGGGTGAATCGCCTGGGCGCCGCTGGCCTTGGCGGCGGCGATCAGTTTGTCGATCTGCAGATAGCTGTCGGCGGCTTTGCTGCCACCCAGGTCAACGCGAATGTCGGCTTCGCGGCTGTGCCGGGCGTCACGGTCGGTGGCGCTGTGCACGGCCACGGTCGTCAGGCCCAGGGCCTTGGCGGTGCGCATCACCCGGCAAGCGATTTCGCCACGGTTGGCCACCAGCAGGGTGGTGAGTACAGGTGCGCTCATCAACGGGGCTCCTTGGTGGTTTCGGCTTGCCAGCTCGGTGGACGTTTTTGCAGGAAGGCACGCAGGCCTTCCTGCCCTTCGGGGCTGACGCGGATGCGGGCGATGGCGTTTTCGGTGTAGCGGCGCAATGCCGGGGTCAATGAGCCGTCGCCGACTTCGCGCAACAGATCCTTGCTGGCGCGCATGGCCGCCGGGCTGTTGAGCAGCAGGTTGTCGATCCATTGCTCGACTTTCTGTTCCAGCTCGGCACTGGCATAGCTCTCCGACAACAGGCCGATTTCCCGTGCCCGTTGCCCACCAAAGCGCTCGGCCGTCAGGGCATAACGCCGGGTCGCGCGCTCGCCGATGGCTTGCACAACGAATGGGCTGATCACCGCGGGTGCCAGGCCGATGCGCACTTCCGACAGGCAGAACTGCGCGTCATCGGCACCGATGGCCATGTCGCAGCAACTGATCAGGCCCAGCGCGCCGCCGAAGGCTGCGCCTTGCACCACGGCCAGGGTCGGCACTTTCAGTTTGGCCAGGTTGTACATCAACTCCGCCAGTTCCCGGGCGTCATCGAGGTTGGTGGCGTAATCGAGTTCGGCCGATTGCTGCATCCAGGCAAGGTCGGCGCCGGCGCTGAAATGCTTGCCACGGCCGCGCACGATCAGGAAGCGCAGGCTGGCATCGCTGGCGACTTTGTCGAGGGCGATGATCAGTTCGCGGATCATTTCGGCGTTGAAGGCGTTGTTCTTTTCTTCACGGCTGAGCCAGAGAGTCGCAAAACCCCTTGGATCGCTCAGCAGTTCGAGGGTGTTGAAGTCGCTCATGTTGTCCGTCTCCACGGTCCTTGTGGGAGCGGGCTTGCTCGCGAAGAACGATAACGCGGTGCAACAGGTGAACCGCGGCGGATCCTTCGCGAGCAAGCCCGCTCCCACAGAAAATCACATCCGGAACACGCCGAAGCGGCTCGGTTCGATTGGCGCGTTCAACGACGCGGACAAGGCCAGGGCCAGTACGTCGCGGGTCTGGGCCGGGTCGATGACACCGTCGTCCCACAGACGCGCGCTGGAATAGTAGGGGTGACCCTGCTCTTCGTACTGATCGAGGATCGGTTGCTTGATCTCGGCTTCCTGCTCGGCACTGAAAGCATGGCCGCTGCGTTCGGCCTGTTCGCGCTTGACCTGCACCAGCACGCCGGCCGCCTGTTCGGCGCCCATCACACCGATGCGTGCGTTTGGCCACATCCACAAGAAGCGCGGATCGTAGGCGCGACCGCACATGCCGTAGTTACCGGCACCGAAGCTGCCGCCGATGATCACCGTGAACTTCGGCACCTTGGCGCACGCCACCGCCGTCACCAGTTTCGCGCCGTGCTTGGCAATGCCGCCGGCTTCGTATTTCTGGCCGACCATGAAGCCGGTGATGTTTTGCAGGAACAACAACGGAATGCCGCGCTGGCACGCCAGTTCAATGAAGTGCGCGCCTTTCTGCGCCGCTTCAGCGAAAAGAATGCCGTTGTTGGCGAGGATCGCGATCGGGTAACCGTGCAGGTAAGCAAAACCGCAGACCAGCGTTGTCCCGAACAGCGCCTTGAACTCGTCGAACACCGATCCGTCCACCAACCGCGCGATGACTTCGCGCACGTCGAACGGCTGCTTGGCATCGGCCGGCACCACGCCGTACAACTCGTCGCTGCTGTAGAGCGGGGCGATTGGTGTGCGTTGCTGAACCTCGCCTTGCTTGCGCCAGTTGAGGTTGGCGACGCTGCGGCGTGCCAGTGCCAGGGCGTGTTCATCGCTCTCGGCGTAGTGGTCGGCCACCCCGGAGATCTTGCAGTGCACATCGGCCCCGCCGAGGTCTTCGGCGCTGACCACTTCACCGGTCGCGGCCTTCACCAGCGGCGGGCCGGCGAGGAAGATCGTCGCTTGCTCGCGGACCATGATCGCTTCGTCGGCCATCGCCGGCACGTAGGCGCCGCCAGCGGTGCAGGAGCCCATGACCACGGCAATCTGCGGAATGCCCATGGCGCTCATGTTGGCCTGGTTGAAGAAGATCCGCCCGAAGTGCTCGCGGTCCGGGAACACTTCATCCTGACGCGGCAGGTTGGCGCCGCCGGAGTCCACCAGGTAGATGCACGGCAGACGGTTCTGCTGGGCGATGGTCTGGGCGCGCAGGTGTTTTTTCACGGTCAGCGGGTAATACGAGCCACCTTTCACCGTGGCGTCGTTGGCGACGATCATGCACTCGACGCCTTCCACACGACCGATCCCGGCAATCACGCCCGCAGCGGGGACGTCTTCGCCATACACCTCATACGCCGCCAGTTGGCTGATTTCCAGAAACGGCGAGCCCGGATCGAGCAAACGGTTGATGCGCTCGCGAGGCAGCAGTTTGCCCCGTGAGGTGTGGCGTTCCTGAGCCTTCGGGCCGCCACCTTGCGCCACTTGGGCGAGCAGGGTGTGCAACGCGTCGACCTGCTTGAGCATCGCCGCGCTGTTGGTGGCGAACTCCGCTGAACGAGGGTTGAGCTGGGTGTGCAGGGTAGCCATGGACAGCTCCGTTTAGCGGGTTTCGTTGAACAGTTCGCGACCGATCAGCATGCGACGGATCTCACTGGTGCCCGCGCCGATTTCGTACAGCTTGGCGTCACGCAATAGGCGGCCGGCCGGGAATTCATTGATGTAGCCGTTGCCACCGAGAATCTGGATCGCGTCCAGGGCCATTTGCGTGGCACGTTCGGCGCTGTAGAGGATCACGCCGGCGGCGTCCTTGCGCGTGGTTTCGCCGCGCTCGCAAGCCTGGGCCACGGCGTACAGGTAGGCGCGGCTGGCGTTGAGCTGGGTGTACATGTCGGCGACCTTGCCCTGGATCAGCTGGAATTCGCCGATGCTTTGGCCGAACTGCTTGCGGTCGTGGATGTACGGAACGATCAGGTCCATGCACGCCTGCATGATCCCGGTCGGGCCACCGGAAAGGACGACGCGCTCGTAGTCGAGGCCGCTCATCAGCACTTTCACGCCGCCGTTGAGTACGCCGAGGATGTTTTCTTCCGGCACTTGGACGTCATCGAAGAACAGCTCGCAGGTGTTCGAGCCACGCATGCCGAGCTTGTCGAACTTGTTGCTGCGGCTGAAACCTTTCCAGTCGCGCTCGACGATGAAGGCGGTGATGCCGTGGGGGCCCTTTTCCAGGTCGGTCTTGGCGTAGATCACGTAGGTGTTGGCGTCCGGACCGTTGGTGATCCAGGTCTTGCTGCCGTTGAGCACGTAGTGGTCGCCACGCTTGTCGGCGCGAAGTTTCATCGAGACCACGTCGGAACCGGCATTCGGCTCACTCATGGCCAGTGCGCCGATGTGCTCGCCGCTGATCAGCTTCGGCAGGTATTTGGATTTCTGTTCGTGGTTGCCGTTGCGGTTGATCTGGTTGACGCAGAGGTTGGAGTGGGCGCCATAGGACAGGGCCACCGAGGCCGAGCCACGACTGATTTCTTCCATCGCGACCACGTGGGCCAGGTAACCCAGGCCAGCACCGCCGTACTCTTCCGGCACGGTAATGCCCAGCAGGCCCATGTCGCCGAACTTGCGCCACAGGTCGGCGGGGAACAGGTTGTCGATGTCGATCTGAGCGGCGCGCGGGGCGATCTCCTTGGCGACGAAGGACTGGACCTGATCGCGCAGCATGTCGATGGTTTCACCGAGGGCAAAGTTCAGGGATGGATAGCTCATGGGTCACCTTTTGGCTTTTTTATGGGGCGGGGGAGGGCCGTGATTGGGTTCTCACCTTTACGTTAACGTAAGCCTGTGACGAATGGCTGTCAATCACCCTTTACGTTAACGTCAACTTGAGCGAGAGTAGAGCCAGTTCAAGATAGAACGCGGACCCATCCTGTGGGAGCGGGCTTGCTCGCGAAGGCGTCCTGTCAGTCGACATTCATGTTGTCTGATACACCGCTTTCGCGAGCAAGCCCGCTCCCACAAGGGACCGCCGGTAGCCCATAAATAAAGACAATAGGGGTCGTCATGGATCAACCCAGTGCAAGTCCGCAACGCAGTTACACCCGTGGTTCCCAGGACAAAGCCTTGCTGTCGATGACCATCGGCCAGGCGTTCGACAACACGGTCGCGCGGTACCCGGACGGGGAGGCGCTGGTGGTGCGCCATCAACAGCTGCGTTACACCTGGCGGCAGTTGGCCGAGGCCGCGGACCTGCACGCCAGGGCGCTGCTGGCGCTGGGGCTGCAAGCCGGGGACCGTCTTGGTATCTGGGCGCCGAACTGTGCGCAGTGGTGCATCAGCCAGGTTGCCACCGCGAAAATCGGCGTGATCCTGGTCAATATCAATCCGGCGTATCGCAGTTCCGAACTCGAATACGTACTCAAGCAGTCCGGCTGCCAATGGCTGGTGTGTGCCGGCGCCTTCAAGACCTCGAACTATCACGCGATGCTGCAGGGCCTGGTGCCGGAGCTGGCCGAGCAATCCATCGGCAAACTGCAAAGCGAGCGGTTGCCGGAGCTGCGTGGCGTTATCAGCCTGGATGCCCAGCCGCCGTCGGGGTTCCTGCCCTGGTCGCAATTGACCGGTCTGGCTGGCAGCGTGACGGTCGAGCAACTGCATGAGCGCCAGAACAGCCTGCATTTCGATCAGCCGGTGAATATCCAGTACACCTCTGGCACCACCGGTTTTCCCAAGGGCGCGACCCTCAGCCACTACAACATTCTCAATAACGGTTACATGGTCGGTGAGAGCCTGGGCCTGACGGCGGCCGATCGCCTGGTGATCCCGGTGCCCTTGTATCACTGCTTCGGCATGGTCATGGGTAATCTCGGCTGCATCACCCATGGCAGCACGATGATTTATCCGAACGACGCGTTCGATCCGTTACTGACCCTCGGCACTGTGGCTGACGAAAAAGCCACGGCACTGTACGGCGTGCCGACCATGTTCATCGCCATGCTCGATCAACCTCAACGTGCCGAATTCGATCTGTCGAGCCTGCGCACGGGGATCATGGCAGGCGCAACCTGTCCTATCGAAGTGATGCGCCGGGTCATCAGCGAAATGCACATGAGCGAAGTGCAGATTGCCTATGGCATGACGGAAACCAGTCCGGTGTCATTGCAGACCGGTCCTTCAGACGACCTGGAATTGCGCGTGACCACTGTCGGTCGCACCCAGCCGCAGCTTGAAAGCAAGATCATCGACGAAGCCGGCAACCTGGTGCCGCGAGGCACCATCGGTGAGCTGTGCACTCGCGGTTACAGCGTGATGCTGGGTTACTGGAACAATCCCGAAGGCACCGCAGAAGCCATCGATCAGGCAGGCTGGATGCACACCGGTGATCTGGCGAGCATGAACGATGAGGGCTACGTGTGTATTGCCGGGCGCAACAAGGACATGATCATCCGTGGCGGTGAGAATATTTACCCGCGGGAGCTGGAAGAGTTTTTCTTCACGCATCCGGCCGTTGCGGATGTTCAGGTGATCGGCATTCCATGCTCGCGCTACGGCGAAGAGATCGTCGCCTGGATCAAGTTCCACCCCGGTCACAGTGCTACCGAACAAGAACTGCAAGCCTGGTGCAAGGAGCGCATCGCGCACTTCAAGACACCTCGTTACTTCAAGTTCGTGGAAGAGTTTCCAATGACCGTGACCGGCAAGATCCAGAAATTCCGGATGCGCGAGATCAGTATCGAGGAGCTCCAGGTAAATCGGTAGACCCCGCTTGGTTGCCGCGGGACAAAAACGCGTTTCAAGGTTTTTCTGAAAAGAAGCCGATACCCGTATCGGCTTTTTAGTGTCTGCGTTTTAGTGGTCAAGTTTACGTTGGCATACACTTGATCGGATGATCCTGCTGTTGGATTCCCTGTAAGGTTTCGATACGCCCACATGAAGTGGTGTGAGTCATTACAGGAGTTAAATCTGACATGGAAGTAAGAAACTTATTAATGGCCGGGGTTTTGTGTTCAGCAGCGCTCGTGGGACTGAGCGAGGTGGCACAGGCCAGTATTTCTCCGGTCACCCCTGAGCTGTGCGAGTTAATGAAGGCGACTAATGTCATTACCGACGAAAACCCGGTTGGCTGTGACAGATTGCGTGTGGTTTCCTTCGATTTCACCAATTTCGAAGGCCAGGTCGAACAAGGCTCGATAACCGTGCTGGATGCCTTTGCCCCTTATGTGCAAAGCATTTTCAACGATCTTCATCATATGGCGTTTCCATTGAAAATAGCGCGCGGTCTTGAACATTACATGGGGAATGATGGCGCCTCCATGACCGATAATAATACTTCGGCTTTCAATGGGCGGGCGATTACCGGGGGTAGTAGTTGGTCTCTTCATGCATACGGTGCTGCGATTGATCTTAACCCGATCCAGAATCCCTACATTAATATCCAGCCTACTGGTCAGGCGATGATTGATCCGGTTGTTTCCGCGCGTGCTTATGTCAACCGAATGCAGTTTCGACCCGAGAAACCGGAGCGTTTTGGTCTTGCTGAGCCGGTAGTCAATGTGTTTGCCAATTATGGTTTTATCAATTGGGGAGGTTACTTCAACTATCCGATTGATTATCAGCATTTCGAAGTCTCACCGCGTCGTTTCATCGAGCGCCTGGCAGCGGTCTCTCCAGAGCAGGCGGCAAAAGACTTCGATGGCTATGTTGCCTACTTCCGCAACTGCATGCAGAGCTCGGACGAGCAGGATCCAGAGGCGCGTCGGGCTCGATGCGTAGGTCAGACAATGGAGGCATACCGCCAGGCGTAGACATTGCTTTTGGTGATTTCTGTTGGATGGGGGGCGAACGATGGGCGCTGAACCCGAATCCCGGGAAGCACAAAGGGGAGCCGAAGCTCCCCTTTAATTTGTCGTTGCGCGTGCTCTTTTTTTATTATTGAGGGTCGGTCTGTTTTTGTTTTTGGCAACCGTTGCCCTTTACCGCTGTTTTTGGCGATCCCCATCCGGGATCAAGAGCAAACGTATTTTTTTGAGCGCTGATCTGCTTTTTCGCTGAGCGATCCAACCAGTACGGGAGCTACCTGAAGGTAGTTTTATTATTCTCTGTCTGGCCGCGGGTCACTTCGAAAAGCACCCTGAAAAGCACATCTTCTCCAAAAAAATCTGTTAGCTGCGTCTCTGCCGTGTTGTTTTTGTTATGTCAGAGTCGTTACGTCTTGTTTTTATTAGGGTTGCCGCAATTTTTTTATTCTTGTTATGCGATAAATATAGCAGGAGCCGTGCCAACTTTTTAAAAGCCTTTAAAATCAACGGCTTGCGGTTTTGTAGGGTTTTTCGCCTCAGGTAAAACCCTACATTTTGTTTCCGTGTTACTCGCTTGTGCCCACGATTGAGTCTGTGCGGTAACACCCGGACACACTCACTGTGCGCTGCGGGCCCTGGCCACGCGGGAACCGGTAGGGCGCCCCAATACGCTGCAAATCTGTTGACCGGCGAGCATCAGGGCGTCGAGGTCGATTCCGGTGTCGATACCCAGGCCGTTCAGCAGGTAAACCACGTCCTCGGTCGCGACGTTACCGCTGGCGCCCTTGGCATAGGGGCAGCCGCCGAGACCGGCGATGGAGCTGTCGAACACCGAGATACCTTCCAGCAGGCTGGCGTAGATGTTGGCCACGGCCTGGCCATAGGTGTCGTGGAAGTGCCCGGCGAGCTTTTCACGGGGTACATCCTTTGCTACCACTTCGAACATTTTCCGGGTCGCGCCAGCGGTGCCGGTACCGATGGTGTCCCCCAGCGAGACCTCGTAGCAGCCCATGGCATAGAGTTCGCGAGCGACCAAAGCGACTTGCTCCGGGGGGACGTGACCTTCATAGGGGCACCCCAGCACGCAGGACACGTACCCGCGCACGGTCACTCCCTGTTGTCTGGCGGCGTCCATGATCGGCACGAAACGCTCCAGGCTTTCGCTGATCGAGCAATTGATATTGCGCCGGGAAAACGCCTCGGACGCCGCGGCGAACACGGCCACTTCCTTCACCCCGGCGGCGAGGGCATCTTCGAAACCGCGCAGGTTGGGAGCGAGCGCGCCATAGACCACACCCGGTTTGCGCTGGATCTGCGCGAAAACCTCGGCGGAGCCTGCCATCTGCGGCACCCACTTGGGTGACACGAAACTGCCGACTTCTATATAGCCGAGCCCGGCTGCGGTCAGTGCATCGACCAGTTGCACCTTGTCGGCAACGCTGATGGGTTGGGCTTCGTTTTGCAGGCCGTCGCGCGGGCCGACTTCGACGATGCGTACGTGGGAGGGGAGGGACATGGGCTTCGACCTGTGCTGATTGTTCGGAGAACCCTGTAGGAGCGAGCCTGCTCGCGATGGGTTCTCAGGCACCGCGTTTATCCAGCAAACACGCGTTATCGTTAACGACCATCGCGAGCAGGCTCGCTCCTACAGGGGGCGGTGTGGATTTACTGAATTGATTCCTGGCTTTTGAGCGTCTGCTCCAGCGCCTGTACGCAGCGCTCTTCGGCAGTATCCAGTTCCAGTTTCATCTGTTCGATGTCCAGCAACTGCTGTTCAAGCTGCTCACGGCGCTCGCTGATTTTCGCCAGCATGCTGTGCAACTGTTTGGTGTTACCGCTGGACGGGTCGTAGAGCTCGATCAGCTCGCGGCATTCAGCCAGTGAGAAACCGATGCGTTTGCCCCGCAGGATCAGCTTCAGGCTGACTTTGTCGCGGGGCGAGTAAATGCGTTCCTGGCCACGGCGCTCGGGGCTGAGCAGGCCTTGTTCCTCATAAAAGCGAATGGCGCGGGTGGTGATGTCAAGCTCGCGGGCGAGGTCGGAAATGCTGTAGGTCTGGCTGCTCATGGAAGCGCTCGCAAAAGGTCATGACGCTAAGCTAATGGCAGGTTGACGTTTACGTCAAGGGGCGTGAATTTTCAGTGTTCTTGCTGGCCTCATCGCGAGCAAGCTCGCTCCCACAGGGGATCTTTGCCGGACACCAGTTTTGTGTCCACTGAAGATCCCCTGTGGGAGATTCTA
>NZ_AKJO01000194.1:0-7478 GCF_000282295.1 Pseudomonas sp. GM33 | reverse complement strand
TGCTGGCGATGGACTCAAGCGCGCCGCGTTTAACCAGCTCACACGCGTTATCGTTAACGACCATGGCAGGCAAGCCAGCTCCCACAAAAGACCGTGCCCATGCTGAAACCCCCAAAAAAAACGGGCGACCCGCAGGTCGCCCGTTTTTTTTATATCCGAAACTTTCAATACAACCAATAAAGTGTTCGCCCAGTGCGATGGCCTCGGCAATCCATGCACTGGTAAAGAGCCGTACACTGGGCGAACGGAAAGCATTTTAGTAGATGAGAATCAATATGTCCGCACTGCAAAGATGAAATTTATCGACACAATGTTTAAGGAAATGTGGACTTGATAACAACGCCGCACAACGCTTTAAACGCACCCATTAAACGCTATGAGCTGATTATTTCTGTACAAGACTTCTACAAAAACAATCAGCCCATATAACTCAATCTCAATGCTTGCTGGTCACCGTCAATATGTCGGTGTAAACCACGTTAACGCTTTGTCCGACTTTCAAATCCTTGAGTTTGGCCTGGACTTCAGGTCGCTTGACGTCAACCGTCTTGGACTTGCCTTCCGGGTTTTCAAAAGTCACCTGGTGTTTTTTCTGGTCGATGTGGGTGATTTTCAGCTGCACCTTCACCTGACGGTAAGCTTCGCCGCCGGGGTTGTCGCTACCGGGTGCTGCGCGCACTTCGCCAGTGGCTTCGGCAGTGCCCGGCAGGCCTTTGTCGACATCGGTGTCGAGGAAGGCGGCAACGGCGCTGGTGACCCTGATGTCGACCGTATCGCCGGCCTTGAGGTTGTCGAGATTTTTCGCTTTTTCGGTCAGTTGCACAGGGAATTCATTACCCTGCGGGCCTTTGAGGACCACGATACGGGTTGCGGTATCGACCGAAACGACTTGGGTGGCGACCTGATCGACCACCACCACTTCGGACAACGGGAGTTCGGCGGCAACCGCACCGAAACTGGCGGCAGACAACAAGGTGGCGAGGGTGATGGCTTTGGTCAGTGCGTGGCGTTTCATAGGCAGAACTTTCCCTGTGATGAATGACAACAGACGGCGTTGACGCAAAGCGCAATGCCATGTGTGCGATGAGCATAGACGCTGTTCAGCAAGTGGTCGCAGCAGGCCGCCGATTTTCTAATACCCGGTCATTTCCAGATAGCCGTTCCCTGCATGACTGCCACTGAGGCGCACCGGGCCTTCCCAGTACGGTATGCGCAAGTCCATCCATGCCTGGGGATTGAGCGCGTTGATGGTGATATCGAGGTGTCTGGAGGGGATCCTGATCGACCAGCGCACGGGCATCTCGCGCCCGGCCACGCTGGCTTTGTCTTGCGGCGTGAGGCTGATGTCGCCGGCGTGCAGCAACTGTGTCTGCCCCCGGGCGTTGATCCAGGTGCCGGTGAGGTAAGGCTCGCCGTCTTTTTGCCGCATGCGATACAGCATCACCTGCTCGCCGCTGTCCAGGTGCAGGGAGAACCAGTCCCAACCGCTCTGGTTGGCCGTCAGGGGCTGGCTGCTCCATTCGCGGTCGAGCCAGGCCGGGCCACTGACCTGAAAGGTCTGGCCGTCGATTTCCAGGGTGCCGCCGGCCTGAAAAAACGGCTGACTGTAGTAGTAAGAGGCCTGACCCTGTTCGGATTTCTGGCTGAAGCCCTTGTCGCCTTGCAGCACCAGCGGACCTGTCGAGATCAGCCGCAGCCGGTAGCTGAAACGCTTGTCGCGGGCACTGAGCAGCAGGTCGGCCAACGGATCCTCGGCTGTTGCCTGGCTGCTCAGTTGCCAGTCGTCGATCCATGCATTGAACGGCGCAACGCTGACACCAGCCTGACCGACACCGCCACGGGCGTAGCGCTCAGCCGCGTGATGCACCGTCGCCGACGTCACCGCCGCGTGCCCGAGCAAGATCGTCTGGTTCTGCCAGCCTGCCTCCTCGGGGGTGGCTTTCAAGGCGCTGCGGAACAGCGTCCATTGCGCGCCGAACTCATGCCCCTGAGCGTCCTTCAGGTTGGCGGTGATGTACCACCATTCGATGCGATAGCCATCGTGCGGGCCGTGATCCGCCGGGAAGCTGAATACCCGGCCGGGCACCACCGGGGTAAACGCAGCGGCCTGATTGCCAAGCCCGGCAAACCCCTTTTCTACCGGCGCCGGTTGATCGCAGCCATTCAACAGCAGCACCAGCAGCGCCAGGAGCAAGACGCCGAGATTAATCTTCATGGGCAAACGTTCGCAGCAAGTCCGCCGGTTGCGTGCGGTACAAACGGAACAACGGCCAGGCCGAAGCCAGCAATGTCGCCACCAGCGCCAGCCCCATCAACTGCAACAGTTGCAACGGAAACACCCGCAACGGCAGGCGCCAGCCAAAGGCCTGCACATTGATCACCGTGTCCAGGCACCACGCCAGGGCGATGCCCAACGGCAACGCCAGCACCAGGGTCAGCAGCGCCAGCAACCAGGTCTGCCCCAGGTTGAGCAACATCAGATGCCGGCGCGTCACGCCCAGTGCCCATAGCGGCGCCAGTTGCCCGAGACGGCTCTGGCTTTGGGTCAGCAGGCTGATGAACAGCGCCACGCCGGCTACGCACAACGTCAGGCTATTGAGCGCAGCAGTGGCGGCGAAGGTGCGTTCGAAGACTTGCGTGGACCAGCCCTTGAGCCGCGCCTGATCGACGATGCGGCTGTCGTCCAGGGTAAAACGCGCCTGCAGCGCCGTGACGAACGCCGGGATCGACGCCGGTTCGATGCGCAGGTTGAAGCGGTTCGGTGCCAGTTGCGGCCAGCCGCGCAGCAGGTGGTTGATATTGCCCAGAATGTGGCCCTTGGGATTGCCGTAGTCGGCGTAGATCCCGACGATCCGTGGCGACCAGGGGCCAGTGGGCGTCGGCAGCGTCAGGGGGTCGCCCAGTTGCACCCGCAGGCGCCGGGCCAGTTGCTCGCTGAGCATCACCGCATCGTCCTTGGCCAGTCGTTCCCAGGGGTTGTCGCCCAGGGCTTCGAGCAACGGCCAGTGCTGCCGGTAGGTCGGGTGGTCGATGATCCCGGACAGGTCCGTCGGCCAGCCCTGCAACTGGATCGACACCTGCCAGTTGGGCAACACCGCCGCCAGTTGCGGCTGCTGGTCGAGCCAGCCGTGCAGCTCCCTGGCCTGGGCCGGGTTCTGTGGGTTGAGGTAAAGCTCGGCCGTAAGCCGTTGCTCGAGCCAGTCGCTGAAGGTCTGGCGAAACCCTGCGGTCATGCTGCCGGCACCAATGTTTGCCGCCATGGCCAACAGCAGCGCCATCAACGCCAGGCTCAACGCAGGAAGTTGCTGGCGGCAATCGGCGACAAACCATTGGCCCAGTACCGAGCGACTGCGCTGCGAAGCGAGACTGAGCAGCGAACTGAGCACCACCGGCAACGCCAGTGCGGCTGCGATCAACAGCGCCGCCATCAGCACGAAGCCACTGACCAGGCTGTCACCGAAGGTGAGCGCCAGCAGCGCGATCACCCCGGCCATGGCCGCCACCCAAGCCTGGCGGCGCAACCAGCGTGCATGGGCCTGATGCCAGGCCTGCGGGTCGGCCAGCGCCAGCAATGGCAATCGCGCCGCCCGCAGCAGACTGTTGACACCGGCCAGCAATGCGCCGATCAGACTCAGGCCGATACCACTGAACCACCATGACAGGCCGAGGTTCAACTGCCCCGCCACTTCGGCACCATACAAGCCACGCAGGCTGGCGGCGACATCCGGCAACAGCACGGCGGCCAGCAGGTAGCCGCTGACCACCCCGGCCGCCCCGCCGACCAGGGCCAACCCTCCCAATTCGACGGCGAGACAGGCGATCAGCATGCGCGCACTCACCCCACAGGCACGCAGGGTCCGCAGCAAACCCCGGCGTTGCTCAAGCGCCAGCCCGATGGCGGCGTGCACGATAAACAGACCGACCACGAACGACAGCACCCCCAGGGCCGCAAGGTTCAGGTGAAAGCTTTCGGTCAGGCGTGTGAGGTTGTTTTCTTCGCCGGCGCTCTTGAGTTGCAGCTGGCCCTGGAAGGCGTGCGGCAGCGGCGCAGTGAAATCCTTCGGTAGCAGCAGGCGCGACAGTTGATCCGGCAACCCGAGAATCTGCTGGGCAAAACCGATGTCCACCAGCAGCACACCGGGCGCCATGTCGGCCTGCACCTGCAGCGGCGGCAGTGCCACGCCCGTCAGGTTCAGTGGCCGGTCACCTTCGCGCAAGCCTAGTGCCTGCAAGGTTTGCGACGATATCCAGGTACTGCCCGGCGGGCTGAAAAAGCCGACCACCTGCTCGATCGCCAAGGCCTGCCCCGCCACCGCCGCGCCCGCCGGCAGCGACACCGGCTCGATGCCCATCAACTGCAGGCGCTGTTCTTCATGCCCCTTGAGCGTGACCCGGCCCTGCAGTACCGGTGACACAGGCCACCCCGCGCGGCGCAGATCGACAAACCATTGCTGTGGGAAGGTGCCGCCAGCGGGCGCATTGAGACTGGCCTGGGGCTCGCCGCCGATCAGCTGACTGGCGCGGGCATAGCTGTCGCGGGCCTGGCTGTTGAGTGCCTGGACGCCGGTCAACAGGCCGGTGGCCAGCCACAACCCGGTCAGCACGCTGAAAAACTGCACCGGATGCTGCCGCCAGTGGCTGAGCAGAGCGCGCAGGGTCTGGCCAAAGATGCTCATGTCAGCGCTCGCCCACACCGGCCAGGCGACCACCGCACAGCAAAGCCTTTTCCGCCAGCCGCGCCGCCACGCCGGGACTGTGGGTGACCATCAGCAGGCTGGTGGGACTGTCGTCGAGCAGTTCCAGCAGCAACTGCAACACCTCGGCGCCGGTGGTTTCATCGAGGCTGCCGGTGGGTTCGTCTGCCAGCAGCAACGGCGGGCGCGACGCCAGCGCCCGGCCCAGCGCGACCCGTTGCTGCTGGCCGCCGGACAGTTGCTCGGGGTAGCGCCGCAACAGCTCGCCCAAGCCCAGGCGCCGCACCAGATGGGCTTGCCAGCGGGGGTCAAGGCGCCCGGCCAGGCGCGCCTGAATCGCCAGGTTGTCTTCGACCCGCAGGCTGCCGATCAGGTTGAATTGCTGGAACACCAGGCCGATTTCCGTACGACGCCAGTTTGCCAGCTGCCCTTCGTTCATCTGTTCCAGGCGATGCCCGCCACTGCGGATGCTGCCGCGATCGACCTTGTCCAGCCCGGCGATCAGGTGCAGCAAAGTGCTTTTGCCACTGCCCGACTCGCCCATCAACGCCAGGCTGCTGCCGGGTCTGAGCGTCAGGTCGACGCCTTGCAGCACCGGCAGCGGCCCCTGCGGTGTGGCGTAGCTTTTGAAAACACCATGGACTTCAAGCATGGGTCAACCTGCTGGGTATGCGTGGCTCAAGGATAGCGGCCCTGAATGTTTTTTGTCCGTTGCCGATGATCGCCCTGCCCGTGCCCCGCCCTACCCTCGAAGCTGGTCTAGCCATAACGATAAAAAACGGAGACACCATGCCTCGTTTCACCTTGAGCCCTCGTGGGCTGCTCGCTTGCCTGATCACTGCCTGCCTGGCGCAAGCGGTGGTCGCCGCCGATGCACCGGTCGCAGCCAGCCCGCAAACCACGGCCAGTAACGCCGCCGTCCTGAAGCAACTGCCCTTCACCGACCGCACCGACTACGAGTCAGTCAGCAAAGGTTTGATCGCGCCCTTCAAAGGCCAGGTAAAAGACGCCTCGGGCAAGGTCATCTGGGATATCCAGGCCTATGACTTCCTCGCCAAGGATCAGGCCCCGGAGTCGGTCAACCCGAGCCTGTGGCGCCTGGCCCAGCTCAGCGCCCATGCCGGACTGTTCGAAGTCAGCCCTCGGCTGTATCAGGTGCGCGGCCTTGATCTCGCTAACATGACCATCATCGAAGGCGACGACGGACTGATCATCATCGACCCCTTGACCATGGCCGAAACCGCCAAGGCGGCGCTGGACCTGTACTACCAGAACCGCCCGCACAAACCGGTGGTGGCGGTGATCTACAGCCACACCCACGTCGACCACTTCGGTGGCGTGCGCGGGGTCATCGACGAAGCCGACGTCAAGGCCGGCAAGGTCAAGGTGTTCGCCCCGGCCGGGTTCATGGAACACGTGATGAGCGAGAACGTCTACGCCGGCAACGCCATGAGTCGGCGTGCACAGTTCCAGTTCGGCAGCCTGCTGCCCCGTGGCGAAAAAGGCCAGGTCGATGCCGGCCTGGGCAAGAGCACGCCGAGCGGCGGCACCGTCACCCTGATCCCGCCCACCGACCTGATCGACAAGGCACTGGAAACCCGCACCATCGCCGGCCTCGAGGTGGAATTCCAGTTGACCCCGGGCACCGAGGCGCCCGCGGAAATGAACCTGTACCTGCCGCAGTTGCGCGCCTTGTGCATGGCGGAAAACGCCACGCAAATGATGCACAACATCCTCACCCCGCGCGGCGCGCAAGTGCGGGATGCCAAGGCCTGGGCCGAGTACCTGGATGGCAGCCTGGCGCGATACGGTGACAAGAGCGACGTGCTGTTCGCCCAGCACAACTGGCCGACCTGGGGCGGCGAACGCATCCGCACCTTCCTCGCCGACCAGCGCGACATGTACGCCTTCCTCAATGACCGCACCCTGCACCTGCTGAACCAGGGCCTGACGCCGCTGGAAATCGCCGACTCGATCAAGAAACTGCCCGGCAGCCTGGACCAGAAGTGGTACACCCGTGGCTACTACGGCTCGCTGAGCTTCAACACCCGTGCGGTGTATCAGCGTTACATGGGTTTCTATGACGGCAACCCGGCCAACCTCAATCCGCTGCCTCCTGTGGAAACGGCGAAGTACACGGTCGAGGCCATGGGTGGCGAAACGGCGGTACTGGAGAAAATGCGCGCGGCGATGACCAAGGGTGAGTACCGCTGGGCCGCGCAACTGGGCAATCAATTGCTGTTCGCCAACCCGGACAACGGCGACGCGCGCAAAGCCCAGGCCGAGGCGCTGGAGCAGATGGGTTATCAAAGCGAAAACGCCACCTGGCGCAACATGTACCTGACCGGCGCCATGGAACTGCGCAACGGCGTACCACCCCATGCAGGCACTTCGGTGTCGGTGGACATGGTGCGGGCGATGAGCCCGCAGATGTTCTTCGACTTCCTGGCCGTGCGTCTGGACAGCGAAAAGGCCGCAGGCCATGACCTGACCCTGAACTGGACCTTCGAGGACCTGAACAAGGACTTCAACCTGACCCTGCGCAACGGCGTGCTGACCCACCGCGCCGGCCTCAACGCCCAGGCGGATGCCGGCGTGACCATGAGCAAGGCCACCCTGGAACAGATCAGCCTCAAGCAACTGGACATCCCCACGGCGATCCAGAAAGGCCTGATCAAATTGCAAGGCAATGGCAAGAAGCTTGGAGAATTGATGTCCAGCCTCGATACGTTTGCGCCGCAATTCAATATCGTTACCCCGTGACAGATCCCCTGTAGGAGCGAG
>NZ_AKJO01000193.1:0-15463 GCF_000282295.1 Pseudomonas sp. GM33 | reverse complement strand
GATCTTTTGGCGGTTTCGGAGTTTCAAAAAGATCGCAGCCTGCGGCAGCTCCTACAGACATACCCGATACCTTGTGGGCGCTGGCGTGGTCTGCGATCTTTTGCGATTTCGGAATTGGTTGAGATCAAAAGATCGCAGCCTGTAGGAGCTGCCGTAGGCTGCGATCTTTTGGCGGTTTCGGAGTCGATTAAGATCAAAAGATCGCAGCCTGCGGCAGCTCCTACAGATACATGCGATCTTCCGGGGATCATGGCATCGGCACGACGGTGAAATAAACCCCGTTGGCGCCATAGGACGGTCGCAACCAGGAATTGCCGCACTGGTAATACGTGGTATTGGAGAAGCTTATCAAGCCACAGCCTGGGGGCAGTGAGGCGTACGTCGCGCCCATGGGCATTGTCGGTGGGGCGGAGGCCACCATGCCGGCGTTATAGCTGGCGTTCTGGTCGGCGACCGTCGCTGCTGCTTCACCGACGACCACGCCCGCCGCAGCGGCAGCTGCCGGATTGACGCCCTCGTTATAGCCACAGTTGTAGCAGCCACTGCTGGCAATCACAGCGGTTGGCGGATGGTAGTAAGCGGTCCCGTAAGGCACGGGATGGTAGGCGGTTGTGCCATAAACGGGGGGGCGGTATGCCGTCGTGCCATAGCCATCCGCGTGATAGCCGGCGGCGGTAGCGCCATTTTCACCTTGCGCATGCCAGGCACCTTCGCCACCCGACGCCGTTCCACCTTCCGCGCCCGTGCCGTGCCACGAGCCTTCTCCACCGGACGCCGTGCCGCCGCGATAGCCTGTGCCGCTCCAGCTCCCATCACCTCCGGAAGCCGAGCCGCCGCGATTGGTTTCGCCACTCCAACTGCCGCCACCGCCCGAAGCCGAGCCGTATTCACCCGAATGACTCCATGAGCCCCCTCCTCCGTACGTGCGCCCGAAGCCGGAAGCGTGGGACCAGGCCGCTGCCTGGTTGCAGGTGAGCAGCGCGACAAGCAGGCCGGCGAATTTCAAGGTAGATCTGTTCATGGGTCAGTCTCCTTGTTCAGGGTTTCGCCACGGGTTCTTTTACCCCCTGCGGGGCACGAAGATCGGGCGGTGGGGCAAACTGAATGCGGTGGGCCGTTTCGATGTGGTCAGGCTTGAAAAAATCGGCAGGCATCGCCGACTGGAGCTTCCAGTCACTGAAGTCGACTTGATGCCGGGATCGTGTCGGATCATCGAGAAACACGGCGCGCAACCGGCGTGGCAGCTTGTCCTGCACGCCGATCCACGCCTGCACGAACACGCTGTCGCTGGTGTAGGCGATCACATCGGTGGTGGTATCACCGACCACCGTACTTTGGCCGACGTAGAACGCCACACGCAGGTCCCGGGACAAATCCTTGTAGGGATCGGCGACGATCACGTCGGTAAACGGAAAGTAGATCGCGGCACGCTGGTACGCGGCCTCCAGGGTCGCATCAATGGTAGGCGGCGCGTCCGCCTGGGCCAGCAAGTCGCCTTTACGTTCGAAGGCATAGGCTTTTTTGCCGTCGTAGTAAAACTCGGTGGCCGGACCGTCGCCGGACGTCAACACACGAAGGCGGTCCGGTCGTTGCACGTTGACCAGGTCCACCGTGCCATAGGCCAGGGGCGGCCCTAGCCGGCTGGGCCTCTCGTAGGTCGTGACGGCTTTGAAACTCATGCCCTGAGTGCCCGCGAGCCTGGCACTCATTGCCTTTAGAACCTCCAGCGCCTTGGGTTCCAGTTGCACCGCAAGCGGATCGGCAGAGGGAGTTTGTGCGGCGTACAGCGGTATCGCGAACAGACCTATGGCTAGACCGAAACAGAACAACCGGACAGGCGTTTGGAAGGTAGGCATCGATTGTTCTCCACGGAAACCTGCAGGTCGATCACGCATCGTCAGAGTCATTAGAAAAGCTCAGTTACAGGGTGATTTCCATGCCTTCGGGAAAATAGTTTGAACAAATCCGCTCGGAAACCCGCGCAATGGCTACAGCGCGTCAATCTGCAGGTGAAATCCGGCATCCATGCCGGACTGTCTCTGCAATCTCAGCAACATCCGGACGAATAACCGGCAAGCAAGCGCTCTGCAAACGCGGGCAGGTCCGACTCGGCCAAACGGTTGATGCCGGCTGCACGCTTGCGTCCACCCCCCGTCGGGAACTGTCGGCAGAACGCATCCGCCGTCTGTTCGCTGCCGTCAGGTACGCGAAGGCTGAACGCCCATTCACCATTGGCCTTGGCACTGAGCAGACCGATGGCCAGGTGCGGAGCCTGTGCCGCCAATTGATTGGCCAGCACACCGCTGACCCGTCGCGCCCATGGCTGCGGCGGCAAGCGATAGAGCCGCGCGCCGTTGCCCTCACGCCACGGCACCAGGTCAGCGGCAGCCGCCATGTCGGCGGCATGCCCCTCTTTCAGGGTGATGAAACTCGCACTTTCGCGAATGAAGTCCATTGGATTGCGGTACGGCAACAATTCGCTGGCCAGGGCCAACGGATCGAAATGCAGGTCCTCCAGGCTGTCGCCGTAGGCGTTGTAGTTCAACAACTGACCCAGTTCTTCCAGCGCCACCACCTCATCCGTATTCAACCCGTGTCGTTCGGCCAGCGCACGCGCCGGACCGGCCAGGCCATCACCAAAGGCGGCGACCACCGCCCAGCGGTGCTCTCGCCCCGAGAGGTAGTTGTCCACCAGGATGCTGGTACACACATGGGCCGCCGTATCGATAAATGACTCGAATGCCGGGTGTCGCGGCAGGTCACCCGCATAGTGGTGATCGAAATAGCGCACCCGGGCACCGGCGTCGAGTAAACGCCAGGTATCCTCGCGATTCTGCTCGTGGGCCACGTCCAGCACAGTGACCCGCTCGCCATGAGCGGCCGTGACCCGGCGCAACAGTTCGATATCGCGCTTGACCCCACTGATCAAGCGCACCTCGGGCTCCAGTTCCCCGGCCAGGCGCAATTGCTGCAGTGCACAGAGGCCATCCGCATCGCCATTAAAGGCGCAGTGATCAATCATCTGTCATGTTCCTCAGCACATCATTTCGCCGCCGTTGGCATCCAGTTGCGCGCCATTGATTGCACTGGCGTAGTCCGATGCAAGGAACAGCGCGGCGCGTGCGCACTCGTCATCGGTGCGCATGCGCCCGCCCGGGATCCCGGCACTGAGTTCGGCACGCACCTGTTCTTCACTGACGCCCCGGGCGGTAGCGGTCTGGCGGACCAGGGCCTGAACCGGCTCGCCCCACATCCAGCCGCACGCCAGGCCGTTGACCCGCAGACCATGCACCGCCTGCTCGGTCGCCAGGTAGCGCACTGTCGCGGCCAGTGCGCTTTTCGAGGCGGCATAGGCGGCACCGCCCTGGTAAGGCTTGCGGACCCCCAGGGTATTGATCATGACAATGGCGCCCGCGCCCTGGGTGCGCATGGGCGCCAGCACGGCGCGGCTCATGTTCAACGAGCCCAGCAGATTGACCTCCAGGGCCTCGCGCAATGGGGCGTTGTCGCCCTCCTCCACGGACTGGAAACCACCGTGGGAGAAGGCGCTGTTGATCAGCGCATCGATACGCCCGAAGTGTTCCAGGGTGTTTGCGGCGAAGCGCTGGCAGGCTTCGACATCGGTAATGTCCGTGGGTACACACAACACCTCGCAGGTGTGGGTGAGCGCCAGGATGCGTTGTTGCGCCTCGAGCAGCCGCGCCTTGTCCCGCGCCCCGATGGCAACGGCGCGCGCACCTTCGCGTGCGGCTTCCATGGCCAACTTGATACCCAGCCCCGGGCCGACACCCGAGACCATCACGACCTTGTCTTTCAACAGCATGGGGAGATTCCTCTTGTTGTTATGAGCTGTACGGGTTTCAGGCTTGAATATGCCGGGTTCGATACTCGGCATAGTCTCGTTGCAAAATCTCTTCGCTGAGGCCGAACTGGCCGGGGCTGTAGTGATGAACCGCGCGCTTTTCACGCCCGTTTGCCTGCAGCCATTGCGCCATGGCGGACCGGGTCTGCGGCGTCAACTGGAGGCCGGCAAACTGATAGATCCTTTCGACGACTGCCTGCGGCTCGGCCACGGTGTCTTCGAAGTGCACATCCAGGAAACGCTCCGGGGGCATACGCTCGCGGACGGTCATCGCATGGCGCAGCGCACGTGCCATACGGCGGTTCCACTGCTCTCCCACGGCCTCGGCATCGGCCTTGTCGCTGTAGAGCAACCACAGGGTATGGATAAAGCTGGCCAGCGACGGAATGGTCCTGGCGGGTTCGCGATGGGTGAGGACGACCTGTGCTTTTGGAAATACCTCGAACAGCAGCTCCAGGGTATGCAGGTGCTGCGGGCTTTTGAGCAGCCAGCGACGGCCAGGCTCGATGCCGCGGCGTGCTTGCTGCCATTGCAGGAACTGCAGGGTTCGCTTGAGGTACCGATAGACCTGCGTCTGGTCCTGAGCGTCAAGCCAGGCGGTATAGCTGGGCACATTGACGTAGGAATCCATGGCGCACAGGAACGAGTGTTCCATCAACATGAACTCTTCATCGGGCTGCTCGGCGTCCAGCGGGTGGATGGCCAGCAACTGCGGGAGGAACTCGATCATTCCCGCGACTTCTTCGCGTGCCCGGGCGATGCGCTTGAGTGGCTGCTCCAGTGTTTCACCGGGCAAGGGTGCGGGGTAACGGGTTTCCCACCACAACGCCTTGCTGAACTGCGGGTCCACCGCCAGCGTGCGCTGCAGCAGAGTAGTGCCGGTGCGCGGCAGGCCGACGATCACCAACGGGTCATCGATGGGTTGCTCAAGGATCTCCGGGTGACGCCGCAAGTGATCTTCCATGACCAGGCGGTTGACCAGTTGCCCCAGCAGTTTTTCCCGCAACAGGCCCCGCCCGGCGGGCGACAGGCACGCTTCGTTCTTCAGGGCGTCGGCCAATACTCGCAGGCCCTGGCGAAAATCGCCGGGACCGAAGTCGTCGAGTCCCCCGGAACGGGCGCTGGCTTCGG
This sequence comes from Pseudomonas sp. GM33, assembly GCF_000282295.1. Taxonomy (NCBI): domain Bacteria; kingdom Pseudomonadati; phylum Pseudomonadota; class Gammaproteobacteria; order Pseudomonadales; family Pseudomonadaceae; genus Pseudomonas; species Pseudomonas sp. GM33. The sequence goes on along the minus strand of NZ_AKJO01000193.1, from coordinate 10,470 downwards.
CCAGCAAGGCATCGAGGGCGAAATCATCGGCGCTCATCGCACAATCTCCTTCAACGCATCGAGCTTGACCACGCGCGTGGTCGGGTGCACGGGATGCTGCGCCCCGACCCAGCGCAAGCACAGGGTGCCGTGGGGATGGCTGGCGGTTTCCAGCCAATTATCAAGGCCCGGATCAACGCCGCAGAGCACCATGCGCAAGCGGCCATCGGCGTCCAGGCGCGCTGAGTGCTTGTTCAGGCAGATGCGGTGGTAGCGGTAGTCCAGCGACTCCATCCAGTAGTTGTTGATCTGCACATTCCAGAAGTCGCAGTCAGGCACCTGATCGACCTCGATCAGCAAGGCCTCGTCCTCGGCCAGGGCCCAGTAGGAGTGGTAATAGAAAATGTTCGGGTCGCCCCCCACGGACTGGCACAGCGCCTGGTCGGCGGCTGGCAGTTGATTGGGATGGGCCTGGTAACCCTGGGCCCAATCGGCAAACAATCGGGCGGTGTTCTCGACGAAACTGCCCACCCGCTGCAGGCTTTGCTGCAAGCGTGGCGCCGTCAGCGGTTCAGGTGCCTGCCCGGCATTCAGGCGCTCTATTCGCAGTTGGGCCGGTTGCTCACTGCTACGGTCAAGAAACGTCTGGCGCACGATCAGGGCATTGCTCTGCGGCTCCAGCCGCAGCCAGTTGCCTTCAGCCGGCTGATGCTGGCTGAGGATGATGTCGAAGTTGCCCTCGGCATCCAGCGCCAGTGACCCGGCATCGAGGAAACCGGTCTGGGTCATCTTGCCATCCGTCTCATACCCCCCCTTCTGGGAGCCGAAGCTGAGGTAGGCCACGCTGCCGCGGTGACCGCTGACCCGGTACTCATGCTCGCCGTTCAGGCGCGCATAGCTGTACAGGTTATCCGGGTTGTCGGCGCCGATTTTCGCGGTTTCATGGGACGGGGTGATGAAGCCCGGAAAGTCCGGGTCAGCGAACTCCAGATGCATTTCCAGGGCAATGCGCAGTAACCGGGTGAGATAACGAAAGCCTTCGGCACGGGTCTGCACATCGGCCGGCGCTTCGCGGCGCAGTATCTGCTCGCCGCTGCGGCGCAATTGCTCGCAAAAGAGGTTCCAGCTCTCACCGCTGAGCACCTCCTGATCGATCCTGTCTGTAACCATGTCTGTAACCATGCCGCTCTCCTCTGCCGGCGGACATCCCGCCGCTGCCAGTGACCTTAGGGAGTTCCCGCTTGCCGGTTCTTCGTCCGAGCGGACTAAGCGCCCGCCTAGTCCGCATGGACGAGGAGCCGGGCATCCCGAGCGGGGAGGATCGCGCCTGAGCCCATGGCTTACTCCCGTCGCGATGCGTGGCGCGGAGTCACTCTCAGAGGAGTCACCCATGACCGCAGAGAAAAACCTGGTTCGTTCCGTCATCGTGGACATCGCCGCGCCAGCTGAACGGGTCTGGTCGGTACTGATCGACCTGGCGCGTTATCCGCAGTGGAACCCCTATACCGTCAAGGTCGAGTCGAGCCTGGTACTTGGGGAGCCGGTCAACCTGTTCCTGCCCCATCCGGGGCAACCGGGTGAGTTGCTGCACGTGATCGAATACCTGGCGGACTTCGAGCCCCACCGATTGCTCGCCTGGGAGATGTATGCCACTGCCGACAATCCGGACGCTGCCCGCCGCGAACAGCACATCGAGCGCACCGGTCCGGCCAGTTGCCGCTACCACACCACCGACCAGTTCCTCGGCGCGACCGCCGACCAGGTCATGGCCAATCATGGTCCCTGGGTGCAACAGGGCTTCGATGCCGTAGCCCGCGCCCTCAAGGTGCGTGCCGAGACGTTGTACGCGTCCGTCGCGTGACCTTCAGCCGCTGTCGCGTTCTTCGTCCGAGCAGACGAAGAAGCGCCGGCGGCGCTTTACCTACCTTGGAGGTCCGCCGGAGCCAAACCCGGCAGAAATCGAGGAGGTATCCGATGTTGACTCATCTGCAATGGCTGGAAGCGGAAAGCATCCAGATCATCCGCGAAGTGGTCGCCGAGTGTGAAAACCCGGTGATGCTCTATTCCATCGGCAAGGACAGCGCCGTGATGCTGCACCTGGCGATGAAGGCGTTTGCCCCGGGCAAACCGCCCTTCCCCTTGCTGCACGTGGACACCACCTGGAAGTTTCGCGAAATGATCACGTTCCGCGACCAGACGGCATCGCGCCTGGGGCTGGAACTGCTGGTGCACGTCAATCCCGAGGGCGTGGAAAAGGCCATCGATCCTTTTACCCACGGCTCGGCCCTGCACACCGACGTGTGGAAGACCCAAGGACTGAAGCAGGCCCTGGATCACTATGGTTTCGACGCCGCTTTCGGCGGTGCCCGCCGTGATGAAGAGAAGTCGCGGGCCAAGGAACGGATGTTCTCGCTGCGCTCCGAGCAGCATCGCTGGGACCCGAAACAGCAGCGCCCCGAGCTCTGGCGCTTGTACAACACACGCAAACGCAAGGGCGAAAGCCTGCGGGTATTCCCGTTGTCGAACTGGACCGAGCTGGATATCTGGCAATACATCTACCTCGAACAGATCCCCATCGTGCCGCTGTATTTCGCCAAGGAGCGCCCTGTGGTTCAGCGTGACGGCACGCTGATCATGGTCGACGACGAGCGCCTGCCGCTGCGACCGGGAGAAACGCCGCAAATGCGCAAGGTGCGTTTCCGCACGCTTGGCTGCTACCCGCTGACCGGCGCCATCGACAGCGATGCCGACAACCTGCCGGCGATCATCAGCGAAATGCTGGTCAGCCGTACTTCGGAACGCCAGGGTCGACTGATCGACAGCGATTCGGCCGGTTCCATGGAGAAAAAGAAGCAAGAGGGGTATTTCTGATGAGCGCGCTGAACGACACCTTCAATGGCGACCTGACGCCCTATCTGGAACAGCAACAGAACAAGCAACTGCTGCGTTTCATCACCTGTGGCAGCGTCGACGATGGCAAAAGCACCCTGATCGGCCGCCTGCTTTACGAGTCCAAGGTCCTGTTCGAGGACCAGCTTGGCCAACTCGAAGCCGACTCGAAAAAACTCGGCACCCAGGGCGACGAACTGGACTTCGCCCTGTTGGTCGACGGTTTGAGCGCCGAGCGCGAGCAAGGCATCACCATCGATGTCGCCTATCGGTTCTTCGCCACCGACAAGCGCAAATTCATCGTCGCCGACACCCCCGGCCACGAGCAATACACCCGCAACATGGTCACTGGCGCCTCGACCGCCGACCTCGCGGTGATCCTCATCGATGCCCGTCAGGGCATCCTCACCCAAACCCGCCGGCACAGTTACCTGGTGTCCCTGCTGGGCATCCGCAAGGTCGTGGTGGCCATCAACAAACTGGACCTGGTGGACTATTCCCAAGCAGTGTTCGAACGCATCGAAGCCGATTATCGTGCGTTCGCCTCGCAGATTGGCCTGCACGACATCCAGTGCATCCCGCTCTCCGCGCTACGCGGCGACAACATGCTGGAAGCCAGCCCGAACACCCCCTGGTACCAGGGGCCGACCCTGCTCCAGCATCTGGAAAACGTCCCTCTTGAGCAGGCTCGACAGGTCGAGGCCGCGTTCCGCCTGCCCGTGCAATGGGTGAACCGTCCGAACCTCGATTTTCGTGGCTACTGCGGCAACGTCGCCGCGGGCAGCGTCAGCGTGGGGGATCGCATCCGGGTGCTTCCGTCGGGTCATCAGAGCGAGATCACCGGGATCTTCGGCAGCGCCGGGGAACAGCAGCAGGCCCTGTGCGGCCAGGCTGTCACGCTGACGCTCAAGGACGAAATCGATATCAGCCGCGGCGACATGATTGTCCTGGCCGATGCGCCGGCGGCCGTTGCCGACCAGTTCGAGGCGACGCTGGTGTGGATGGATGAAGAGCCGATGTTGCCCGGGCGTCCTTACCTGATGAAGATCGGCTGCCGGACCGTCAGCATGAGCTGCGCCAGCCTCAAGCACCGGGTTGATGTGAACAGCCTGGAACACCTGGCGGCCAAAACCCTGGAGCTGAACGGTATCGGTGTGTGCAACTTGCACCTGGACCGGCCGATCGCCTTCGATGCCTATGCCGACAACCGCGATACGGGCGGATTCATCATTATCGACCGCCTGAGCAACCGGACGGTCGGCGCCGGCATGCTGCACTTCGCCTTGCGCCGCGCACAGAACGTGCACTGGCAGGCCGTCGACGTGAACCGCGAGGCACATGCGGCGCTCAAGGGGCAGTCGCCGCGAATCCTGTGGTTCACCGGGCTGTCCGGCGCGGGCAAGTCGACCATCGCCAACCTGGTAGAGCGCAAGCTGCATACCCTCGGCCGGCACACTTACCTGCTCGATGGCGACAATGTCCGCCATGGCCTGAATCGCGACCTGGGCTTCACCGAAGCCGACCGGGTGGAGAATATCCGCCGGGTCTCGGAAGTGGCGAAGCTGATGCTCGATGCCGGTCTGATCACCCTGGTGTCGTTCATCTCGCCGTTCCGTGCCGAGCGCGAGATGGCACGCCGCCTGGCGGGAGACGGTAATTTCCTGGAAATTTTCGTCGATGCGCCACTGGCCCTGGCCGAACAGCGCGACCCCAAGGGCCTGTACCAGAAAGCCCGGCGCGGCGAGTTGAAAAACTTCACCGGGATCGACTCGCCTTATGAGCCGCCGGTAACGCCGGACATCCATATCGATACCCGCAACGAGTCGGCCGAAACCGCCGCCGAACGTATCGTCGAGGCACTGCTGGCACTGTAAAAGCCCATGAGCTCAGCGCTATGCCGGCAACAACCGGTGTAGCGCTGCCTATCACATGGCCCGACAACCCGCCTAAGCCAAACGGACGATTTTCCCGCCATGGGCGCGATCAATACTCGAACGACAACAACAAGCAGCAGCGAGGCGCATCCATGACCCTCTCTCTTCCGGTCTGCACGGACCTGCAGCCCGATACCGAAATCCCGTCTGCAGAACTCAGCCGCTTGCTTGCGCTGGTCTATCAAGGCCCCCTTGAATCCACACCCTGGTCCGGCCTGCTGGAAACCTTGCGTCAGCGTTTCGACGCCAGCTTCTTCACCCTGGTGCTACGCAACCCCGACCATGAACGGCCGGGATTGATCGTCAATGCATCGATTCATGGTCCCCTGTTGCCAGGCGAGCCGTTCTACAGCGAACAGTACTACGCCATCTGCCCCTTCATCGACTGGCCTGTCGAGCAGGTGGCCAGTGCCGATCAGGTACTGGGCACCGATGTCTGGCTGGCCCACGACTTCTACCGCAACTATCTGCAACCCCTGGATCTGCGCCACGTCCTGGTCGCCAACATGCGCACGCCCACGGGTATGCACTGCGCCTTGTTCGCCTGCCGCAACCACGCCAGCCGCGACTTCGATGCGACGGAGATTGCCCTGATTCGCCTGCTCCTGCCGCACCTGCAACAAGCGGTGGACCTGCACTCGGCCGTAGAGCAACTGGACTCCGAACGCCAACTCTATGCCGCGACCATCGACCGACTGATGGTGGGCACGGCGATCCTCGACGAAGACGGCAGAATGATGCGTTGCAACCGTGCCGCCCAGCGACTGTTCGACAGCCGTGACGGCCTGGAATGCCGACACGACAAGCTCTGTGCCTTCACCAGCCAGCAGAACCGCAATGTCCAGCAAGCCATCCAGGCCGTATTGAAACAACGCCAGCGTGGTCTCGATGACATCGAAGTGTTGACCCTGACCCGGCCAAGCGGCGAGATGCCACTCAATCTACTGCTGCGCCCCATCCCCGTGAGCTATCAATCGCGCAACGGCGCACGCCGGCCCGCCGTAGCAGTGTTCATCCGCGACCCGGCGGACTCACCGCAGGCGTCGCGCAACCTGTTGCGCAGCCTGTTCCAGCTGACGCCGACCGAAACCGAAGTGGCCATGCTCGTCATGGACGGGCAAACCCTCGATGAAACAGCCCTGGCCCTCGGAGTTTCGCGCAACACGGTGCGTGCCCATTTGCGCGGAGTGTTCGCCAAGACCGGCGCCACCCGCCAGGCTCAATTGGTCAAGACATTGCTCAACAGTGTGGCGTCGCTTGGCTAGTTCAAAGACTGTAGATCCGTATTTACTGCGTACACTCTGCAGAAAGCCACGTGCGCAGATCACGGGCCACGCATGACGCGGCTGTGTATCACACTGTGTCAACGCGACGTCCCGATACACAGTCTTTCATCCAGCCGGCAATTGGACACAGGCCGGATACGTTGCCGCGTTTCAATGCAAGCAAGGTTTGCAGGGGCTCAGACCGACCCCTGACCCATGGCTGGTAAAGGAGACATCCCATGAAGATGGCACTGCGCAACAGCAACACCGGCAAGACTCGCCGCCACCTGGTCGGCCCGTCGATCCTCGCACTCAGCCTGTTCGGTGTGCTCGGCGCAGCCCATGGGCAAACGGCCGCCAGCGTGCAGCCGGCTGCGCCCCCTGCCCAAGCCACCCAGGCGGCACCCTCGCCGTTCGGCCCGCTCAAGCATGTCAACGCCGGGCTGCTGGACGTCGCGTACGCCGAAACCGGCCCGGCCAACGGACCGGTGGTGATCCTGCTGCACGGCTGGCCGTACGACATTCACAGCTATGACGAGGTCGCGCCGCTGCTCGCCGCCAAGGGCTATCGGGTGTTGATGCCCTATGCGCGCGGCTATGGCGATACGCATTTCCTCTCCGACAAGACCCTGCGCAATGGCCAGCCGGCTGCGCTGGCCAGTGATGTCATCGACTTCATGGATGCGCTGAAGATCAAGCAAGCGGTGCTCGGTGGTTATGACTGGGGTGCGCGTTCGGCCGACATTGTCTCGGCGCTGTGGCCGGAGCGGGTCAAGGCGCTGGTCTCGGTCAGCGGTTATCTGATCGGCAACCAGGCGGCCGGCAAGAACCCGCTGCCCCCCAAGGCGGAACTGCAGTGGTGGTATCAGTTCTACTTCGCCACCGACCGCGGTCGCGCCGGTTACGCGAAAAACACCCACGACTTCGCCAAGTTGATCTGGCAACTGGCTTCGCCGAAATGGGCGTTCGATGACGCTACCTTCGACCGCAGCGCCAAGGCGCTGGACAACCCGGACCATGTCGACATCACGGTGTTCAACTATCGCTGGCGCCTGGGCCTGGTCCAGGGTGAAAGCCGCTACGAAGCGCTGGAGCAGAAACTGGCCACGGCGCCGTCCATCAGCGTGCCGACCATTGCCCTTGAAGGCGATGCCAACGGCGCACCGCACCCGGCCCCCGAAGACTATGCCAAGCGCTTCACCGGCAAATACGAGTTCCGGCTGATCAACGGCGGCATCGGCCACAACCTGCCGCAGGAAGACCCGCAGGCGTTCGCCAAGGCTGTGATCGATGCGGATCATCTTTGAGGGCGATCTGACATGGCACACAAAAACCCTGTGGGAGCGAGCTTGCTCGCGATGGTCTCGAGTGCGCCGCGTTGAACCAGTAAACAAGCGTTATCGTTAACGACCATCGCGAGCAAGCTCGCTCCTACACTAGACCTGCTCGATACCGCACCAATAGTATGATAGGTTGCACGCAATCGACCATCTCGTGGAGGCCCGATCATGGGAACCGTACGAAAAACCATCACCGTGACTGACCAGCAAGACCACTGGATCAAAGCGCAGATAGAAGCGGGCCATTACACCAACGACAGCGAATATATTCGCGATCTGATCCGTCGTGAACAGGAGCGCAGCGCTGAACTCGAAACGATTCGTGCCGCCCTTCGGGAAGGTGAAGCCAGCGGAAAACCCCGCCCATTCGATCCAGTTGCATTCAAACAGAGAATGTTGACCGCGCATGGCTGAGTATCGTCTAACGCCTGCCGCAGAGGGCGACCTCGAGGCAATCTGGAGTTATACGGCTCGCCAGTGGGGCCTGGATCAGGCCAATCGCTACATTGACATCCTTACCTCAGCATTTGCGCAATTGGCCGAGCACCCGAAAAAAGCGCCGGCCTGCGACACTATCCGTCCTGGTTATCGGCGCTGCAGTGTGGAGCGGCACATGATCTATTTTCGAATCACTGCGTACGGAATTGCGATCATCAGGGTCCTTCATGATCGGATGGAAGCGCAGCGCAATCTCTAACTCTCCATTTCGCACCCCGTGTAAGAACTGGACGAATGTATTGCTTCGACCAACCGCCATCGCGAGCAAGCTCGCTCCTACAGAGTCAGCAAGCCTGGGGTTGTTTGGCGGAAGGCAGCCGGAGTCGAACCTGCCCGGGAACGGATGCCGTCCCCAACCGGGTTTGAAGCCCGGCCGCGCCACCGGGCGCGATTGCCTTCCTTGAATTCCTGCCCCTGAATCAGGGCTCATTGCGCTGGGCCAACGCGTTGTCCGGACGAACCTGGCGACGATCGCCAAAACGCCGGGTCAGGCCGATGCGGTCGAAGTACTCCAGTATCTGGATACTGCGCTTGCGCCCCAGGCCCACCGCATCACGAAACGCCGCCACCTGGATCACCGGGTTGGCGTCCGCCAGTTGCAACAGCATAGCCGCCAATCGGCGAATCATGCTGTCGGTATAAAACAGGTCGCGCACCACTTGATGCATCAGGCCCAGGCGCGCCATTTTGCGCAGCAACCCGCGCACGGCCGCTTCCTCATGCCCCAGGTCGCGCACCCACGGCGGGTCGAATGCAGCCTGCTCGAACAGCGGTTGCAATTGCAGCCACAGGGCTTCGTCCTCTTCGCTCAAGCGCACCTGATGCCCGGGCAGGTGCAACCACGGGCCACTGCTGGCGATGTCGCCGCTGGTCAGCAACTCGTCGAGCAGGCTGATGAATGTCCCGCGTTCTTGAGTGCTGCCGGCAAATCGGCGCAAGCGATCCCGGTCCGGCCCCATCTGGTCCGGTTCGAGTTGATGAAAGCGTGCGAGGTGTTCCAGCACGGCGGCCTTCAAGGCCTGCCAACGGCTGGCACTGAACAGCAACGCGCCCTGGCGGGTGTCGATCAAGCGCACGTCAGCGGGCAACACCCAACGGCTGCGCGGTCGGTTGAACTGCCGCTCCAGGCGCTGCGGATCGAGCCCGGTGTCGCTGTGGGCCAGCAATGCCAGCAAAACATCCTCCAGCGTCGTGCTGCTCGCCAGGGCCACCAACTGCGCCAAGCGTTCGGGGCTGCGACGTTGCCGGGTCGGTGCAAACGGATCGAGTACCCGACCGCCCCCCAAGGTACGTTGAGCACTCTGGTCGCGCAGGATCAGCCGATCGCCTTTCACCGCGTGCACCGGCGCATTGAGCAGCAGTTGTGCAAACATCCGCCCACCGGGCGCCAGGCTGGCGCCTTCGAGCAAGGCGACTCTGCCGGTGACGTCCTGGGTGCCGAGGTGCAGGTGCACCGGTTGAAAGTGTTCGAAGGCCCGGGATTCGCCGGCAAGCAACTGCATGTCGATGTCCAGGCGCTGGGTCGGCGCGTACAAGCCGTCGGCCAGCAACCAGTGACCGCGATGGATGTGCTCCAGCGCCAGCCGCTCGGCACTCAGGTTCAACGCCACGCGCTGGCCGGCACAGGCGCTGTCGGCGGCCTGGTTTTGCGCGTGCAGGCCGCGAATGCGCACCGGTTTGCCTTGTGGCCCCAGCAGCAAGGTATCGCCCACCGCGACCTGGCCGGACAGCGCCGTACCGGTCACCACGATACCGGCCCCGGCCACGCTGAAGGCCCGATCGATCGCCAGGCGAAAACCGCCTTCCGTATTGCGCTGCGACACTTCACGCTGGGCATCGAGCAACGCCTTGCGCAAGGTTTCGATGCCCTCACCGGTCACGCTCGACAGTGCAATCAGCGGTGCATTGGCATAGGGTCCGGGTGCCAGCAAGGTACGGATCTGCTCACGCACGTCTTGCACCCGGGCGCTGTCGACCCGATCGCACTTGCTGATCGCCACCAGCGCCCGCGGGATGCCGAGCAACTCGACGATCGCCAGGTGCTCGCGGGTCTGCGGCATCACCCCGTCATCGGCGGCCACCACCAGCAACACCAGGTCGATGCCCTGCGCCCCGGCCAGCATGTTGTGGGTGAAACGTTCATGGCCGGGAACGTCGATGAAACCGGTCAGTGGCGCCTCCGGCTCCAGCGCGGCATACAGGTAGCCGAGGTCGATGGTCATGCCGCGTTCACGCTCCTCCCGGCGCCGGTCGCCCGCCTGGCCCGTCAGCGCCTGGAGCAGCGCCGTCTTGCCATGGTCGATGTGTCCTGCGGTGCCGACAATCACCCTGCCCGGCCCTCCACGTGCAATTGATCGAGCTGCGTCAGCCAGGCCGGTTCGTCGTCCAGTTGCCGCAGGTCCAGCCACAGGGCGTCATCGTCAATGCGCCCGAGCACCGCAATCGGCAAGGCGCGAAAGGCCTCCTCCAGATTCAGCAAGGATCGCCCGCGCAAACGCTTCGAGGTGAGTGGGCGAATACACAGCGCCGCGCTGGCCAGTCGCGCCACCGGCTGGCTGCCGCTGC
>NZ_AKJO01000192.1:0-14366 GCF_000282295.1 Pseudomonas sp. GM33 | reverse complement strand
TGCTCGCGAAGGCGGCCTGCCGGCCGACCTGAATCTGGCGGATGTACCTCGACCCTGTGGGAGCGGGCTTGCTCGCGATGACGTCCTTCCAGCCAACACATTCCTGTGTAGTTTTCCTCAAATCCCCAGGAAATCTCCGACACGCTTTTCAGGTTGTCCGTCGGAAGCACGATCTCTAGCCTTTGTCGGTCACTGCAAATTCAGTGATCGGGTTTGGTCGCCCGGGTTTAGAATGGCGCACAGTGCCGCGCGAGCGGCATTTTTGTGCTTGCTTAATGGCGAGCCGTGCGTGGGAGGGCCCAGGCCCTGCCGGGTTTCCATTCCCTGGTCGACCAACCTGCGTACAGTTCGCCACCCTTCTGCTTGGTCGCAGTGATGGCGAACTCCAATCCAAGAATGGAGCTTCACCATGATCAAACCCACCCCAAATCCCCCCAAACAATCTGTCCCCCGCAAACCCGGCACGATGTTCGTCATCGCCCCGGACATCGACACCGAAACCCTGCTGGCCCACGCCTGTGAGTCGCTGGCGTCGGCGAGTGTGATGGCGAGTGATTTCGCGGGGTTTCTGCAGGGCTCGCAGCGCAATACGATGCTGGGGATTGCGCAGGTGATCATGCTGGGTGAGCTGGCGGTGAATCGGGCGCTGGATAATCTCGATCCGCAGGATTAGTGGCCAAAGGCCCGACCCAGGGCGGTGAAGCCCGGGCCGGCCAGGACGATCAATAACGCCGGGAAGAGAAACAGCATCATCACGACGGACATCTTGGCGGACATCTTGGAGATGTATTCCTGCAGGCGCGTCAGGCGCCGGTCGTCGAGCAACTGTTTGAGCGCCAGTAGGGACTTCATCGCGCCGCCACCCTGATGGATCAATTGTTGAAGGATCACGCAGGTGTCGGTGAACTCGTCTACCGCAAGCAAGCGGGTGGTCTTGTTCAACTCTTCGCCCAGTTCCAGGCCTGAATCGACGCGGGTCAGAATCAGGCGCAGTTCATGGGTCAGGGCGGGCAACAACTGCCTGCCCTCCTGGCTCAGCACACGCAGGGATTGCTCCACCGCCATGCCCGATTCGAACAGGGTGCGCAGCAGTGCAATGAAGGTCGAGGTTTCAGTGGCCAGTTGTTTTTGCCGACGCTGTGCCGCGGCGGCCAGCCAGCGCTTGGGCAACAGGTAGCCCATGCTGGTGGCGAGCATCGGGGCGATCCAGTGGTTCTCCACATTCGGGTAGAACAGCCCCTGGATCAACAGGCACAAGGACAGCGCCAACACCGGCACGCCCACCTGCAAGGCGGCGAACAGTGAGCGTTGGCGTACGCTGCGCCAGCCCAGGCGGTTGAGCAGGGTCTGGGTTTCGTTGTCCATTTTGACCGACCGCTGTCCCAGGCGGCTGGCGCCCAGGGCTTGCAGCAGTTGGGTGAGGTGGCTATCACCCGGCGCCTTGCCATCCAGTCGCTGGGCCACCTGGCGTGCCCGTCGGCTTTGCTCCAGCAAAGCGCTGAGCAACAACAGCGCAGCCCCGAAAAGCAGCAGCGCGCTCACCAGCAAGAGCATCTTCATAGTCATAGGCTACGCAACATGCGCCAAAGCGCCAGGCAACCGATCACCTGAAATCCGAAGGCACTCGCCAGCATGGTTTGCCCCGAGCTGTCGTGCCACATGGAAAGCAGGTAGGTCGGATTGGTGAGTAGAAAATAGCCTGCGACCGAGACCGGCAGCAGGGCCAGGACCACGGCAGTGATACGGGTTTCGCCGGTCATGGCCTTCAACTGGCGTGCCGCTTGCTCGCGTTCGCGGATCATCTTGATCAGGTTTTCCAGCAGCTCACTGGCATTGCCGCCGTAACGGTGGTTGACCTTCAAGCCGAGTGCGAGCAGGCGCAGTTCGTCTTTCTCGTACAACTCGGCGAAGTCCGAAGCGGCGTCTGCCAGGTTGACCCCCAGTTGCACATTGCGTTGAATTCGGCCCATGGCATTTTTCAGTGGGTCTTCGGCCGCATCGATGGCGCCGAGCACGGCATCGGCCAGGGTCCGCCCGGACTTCAGGCTGCGCACGGCATGGTCGAGCAGCATCGGCAGCTGTTCGATCATGCGACTGAGGCGACGCTGGTAACGCCAGCTGACGAACAGTCGTAACGCCACCGGAGGCACCAGCAGTACCAGCAGCGCGCCGATCCAGCCACTCAGGGCAATTCCCAGCAGCACCCCGAGTACCCAGAACACCAGCCATCGACCCAGGCGTTCGGTGGGGCGTCCGAGTCCGGCGCGCAGGAACGCGCGCTCAAGGCCCGCCCATGACGACGTCTGCTCGACCCGCAGGGGTTGCCCCTGGCTCAGGCGTCCCAGAATCCGTTCGTTGCCCGTCTGGCGCAAGCTGTTATGGAGCAGGCGTAGCGCCAGGCCGAGAAAGATCAGGCAAACGAGGATGAGCAGCGCCGGTTTGAGCATGCCGTGGCCTCAGTACGCCGAGGGAGACAGCGCCGAGTCCCGGCGCAATTTGTCGCCAGCCGGGTTCACGGCTTCGCGCAGGAAACCGAACCCGGTGTGGCGGTCGAAACGGAACAGCGTGTTGGTGACATACACGTCGTCGCGCACACCCACGACTTCCACCACTTCGCTGACACAGCGGCGGCCGTCGGGCATGCGCGTGAGCTGGATGACCACGTCGAGCGCCGCGCAGATCATCTGCCGCAGGGTGCGCTCGGCGATGCTGCGGCCGGTCAGGCCCACCAGGGTCTCCAGGCGCAGTAGCGCATCCTGGGCGTTGTTGGCGTGTACGGTACTCATCGAGCCGTCGTGGCCGGTGTTCATCGCCGTCAATACATCGACCACTTCGACGCCGCGAATCTCGCCGAGGATGATCCGGTCCGGGCGCATCCGCAGGGCGTTGCGAATCAGGTCGCTGGCTTTTACTTCGCCATGGCCTTCGGCATTCGGTGGACGGGTTTCCAGGCGCACGACGTGAGGGTGGCCCAGTTGCAGTTCGGCGACGTCTTCGATGGTGACCAGGCGTTCTTGAGGGTTGATCAACTGGCTGAGAATGTTCAGCAGTGTGGTCTTGCCGGTGCCGGTGCCGCCGCTGATCAGGATGTTGCAGCGTTTGCCCACGGCTTCCTGAATGAATTCGAAGATCGCGTGATCGATGGTTTGCATGGCCACCAGGTCAGAGCTTTTGAGCATGTCCTGGCGGAATTTGCGGATCGACAGGCACGGGCCATCGAGGGCTATTGGTGGAATGATGGCGTTGACCCGGCTGCCGTCCGGTAGGCGCGCGTCGACCATGGGCGAGGACTCGTCGAGCCGTCGGCCCAGGGGCGCGAGAATCCGTTGCATGACACGCTCGACGTGGTGCGAATCGATAAAACGCAAGTCACTCAGATGCAGCAAGCCTTCGCGTTCGACAAATACCCGGTGTGGACCGTTGACCAGAATCTCGGTCACCGCCGGGTCGCGCAGCAGTACTTCCAACGGGCCGAAACCGGTGAGCTCGTCGACGATCTCCTCGGCCAGACGCTCCATTTCATAGCGGGAAATCGCCAGGTGCAAGCGCGCGATGTACTCGGCCACCTTGTCGATCACGAATTGCGACAGCGCCTGGCGCGTGCCCTCCAGCAGGTTTTTCCCCGACTCTTCGATAGCGTCGATGATGTAGCGGTGCAGCACCAGTTTCAGGCCTTCGTGGTCGGTATTGCCGACCGCGCCGCGATGGGGGGAGCCGAAGAGTTTTTCACTGCTCATTGTGCGCCCCTCAAGCGGTTGAACCAGCCGGTCTTGGGTTTGACCAGGCCTTCGGAGTGCCTGGCCAGGCGCTCGCCGAGTGCGCGCAGACTCTGCGTGAGACCCTCGCGCGGGGCCAGTTCGAACAAGGTCAGGCCCTGGTTCTTGGCGTTGAGCCGCACTTCCGGGCTGTAGGCGAGGGTGGCGATGATCTCCAGGCCAAACGTCTTGCCCAGGGTATCGGCGTCCGGTGCGACGCTGCGCAGGTAGCGGTCCACGAGCAGTTTGGCGTGATCGAGCTTCATGCCTTTTTCGCGCCACAAGTTGAGCACCGTGAGGTTGCGGCGGCAGTCGAGCACGTTCTGATCGGTGTACCACAGCAGTTTGTCGCAATGGCTGACGAAGGTGCGCAGCGCTTCGCTGTCGGGTTGGCCGGTGAGGTTTACCACGATGTGCTGGAAGTGTTGGCGCAGGGCGCTGAGCAACATGTACAGCTCGGCGGCACTGGTGTGCTCCAGCGGTTCATCGCCATTGGCGTAGGCGAGGATGCGCAGCCCGGCTTCGCAACTGGTGAAGGCGCTGTCGATCAGCGTCGCGTCCAGGCGTCGCAAGTGGCGCAATGCGTCGCCGAAATGAAACGAGCTTTCAAGGCCCAGCAGCGCCAGGCTATCGCCTCGGGGTAATCCAAGGTCCAGCAGCAGCGTGTGCTGACCGCTTTTTTGCACCACCTGCGCCATGTGCGTGGCCAGCAACGCGCCGTCGGCGCTGCTCTGCACGCCATACAGCACGGTCAGGCGGCCCAGGTGCGTGTTCGGCGCGACAGCGGGCAGGCGTTTGCTCAGGCGTCGCACCAGGCCTGCGACTTCACTTGAGCGTGAGCCATAGGCCACGAAATCCCTGGCCCCCGCGCGCATCGCATTGAGTACAAGCTGGTTGTCCATGCCGTCGCCCAGCGCGACGATCGCCAGCATCGGCTTGGCTTCCAGCGCGCCTTCGATCAGCGCGCTTTGGGTGACCACGTGGTCGCGGTCCAGGCCGATGAACACCAGGCTGGCGCAGGTCACGTCCACCAGTGCCAACAGTTCGTCGAGGCTGCCGCCACCGGCGCTGACCACCTGGCCCAAGGGCGCAAGGGCGCCTTGCAGCCATTCCAGGTCGGTGCTGTTGCGCGTGATCGCGAGGAAGGTTTGACTCAGGTTCTGGCTCATTGCGATAACTCGCTACGTGATATCGCACTTGCCGGCAGGCCGCCGGGCAAAGTGGCCCGGATCAAGCCGTTGAACAATGGCGTAAAAGGTCTGCGCATGGAAAGGCATCCTTGCTCGACTCAGGGTGTTTGTTGAGTGATCTCGTTACCGCGAATGACTTCCACGCTCTGCTTGCGCGGCGCGGCGCCAGGGCTGGTGGTGACAGGTTTGGGTGGACCGGTCATGGCCAGCTGGCTGAATTGCAACAACTCGCGGTTGGCATTGGCCAGGTTGGCGGCAGAGTTGCTTTCGCCGGCCCAGTAGCGCGCCAGGCGTTTCTCATCGGCGCTGCGCACGGCCAGGCGCAGCACGCCGGCCTGGGTCGCGAGCATCAGGCGGCTCACCAGTTGTTCAGGCACGGCGAGCAGCACGGTCCGGGCTGCGGCGCGCGATTGATCCTGTTTGAGTTTTTCCTCGGCGTTGCGTGCCGGGCTGGAAGGCTGGCCGTCGTTGGTCAACCCCAACTGTTCGCCGACCCCGAGCACCCGCAAGGCCGGCACCACGAGTTGGGCCGTTGGCTGAGGATTGAGGGTGTCCATGCGCAGGAACAGCAGCACATCGACATAGTCGCCCGGCGTCAGTTGCCCGCCGACAATGACCACTTCGTCCGTGGCGACTGCCAGGGCGCGTTCATTGGGACGGATCATCCGCGACAGCTTGCTGCCGGCTTCGAAGCTTTCGTCGTTGAGCCAGCTGCCGGCGCTGAGGGCGCGCCACGGGGTGCGGCCAATCGCCTGGTCGAGGCTGGTGAGGCTGCCGGCCGGGGCGGTGTGCAACTGTTCCAGCACGACATCGGCGGCGGTGAGCGGCGTATAGGGCGCGACATCGTTGACCAGCACAACCACGGGATGGCGGGTCGGGTCATTTGTCGACAGTGGCGCCTGTGGGATGGCCGGCGGTGCATTGACGGTGGATTGGGCAACGACCTCGGGGGCCGGTTGACGACTCAATGTGAGTCCCCAGTAACCGGTAATGATGGCACCGACCAGAAACAATCCGGCGAGACCCAGAGTGACACGGCTGTTCATGAAGGCTCTCCCTTTCCTGCTGCGCAAACCCCGTCAAGTCCGACGAGACAACTTCGCAATCAGGCAGCTATGAACATGGAACTATTTCGCTATTTGACCGTAGCGCAGGTAGAGCAAAATGCCATTAGCGCGGGGGGAAATATCTAACGAAAGTGCAAAGTTGCGATAAAGCGACCTGTTTTTTGACGTCAACGAAACGGTTAATACTTTAGTGTTAATGCGTATTTACAGTTGTTGGGCCGGGGAATGCCGACAATGCTGGTGCTGGCACTGGGGAATCATGTTGCGTCCGTGCAACACCCATCGTCGTCCAGGAGAAATGTCATGTCTTTTTCCAAGCTTGTTGAGAAGGTCAAATCCGAGATCGCGTTTTACAAAGGGCTGGTCAAAGATACCGAGGGTGCATCCGGTATCGAGTACGCCATTGCTGCCGGGATGGCGGCGGTTATCCTGGTGACTTTCATGACGCCCATATCCGGAGCGGTTAAGGGGATATTCGATGTCATCAAGACACATCTGGTTCCGACGGCCGCAGGCTGACTTGTCCATGTGATCTCGACGTTTGCGCCCAGTCCCTTGCAGGTGTCACCTCATGAACGCTCACGCACAGCCACGCCAACAGCTGCTTCTGGTGGATGACGAAGAGGACGCATTGCTTGAGTTGGCGGAGTTGCTGGAGGGTGAGGGGTTCAATTGTTTTACCGCCACTTCGGTCAAGCTTGCGCTGCAGCATCTGACCCGGCACCCCGACATCGCTTTGGTGATCACTGATTTGCGCATGCCGGAGGAGAGCGGCATGTCGTTGATCAGGCGGTTGCGCGAGCATACGTCTCGCGAGCATTTGCCGGTGATTGTGATGTCGGGGCATGCGGGCATGGATGATGTCAGTGATATGTTGCGCTTGCAGGTGCTGGATCTTTTTCGCAAGCCGATTTATCACGTGCGGTTGTTGGAGACGTTGAATAATCTGTTTCCGTTGCCGCAGGTTTATTTGGTCAAGGGGTGAGTTGAGTACATATCCGATTCTTCGGTCACTCGCCCTCGCTTAGGCTCTGAGTTCCTTCGCTGCAGGCGAGGTTGTACGCAGGCCAACTGTAGGAGCTGCCGAAGGCTGCGATCTTTTGATCTTGATTTCCGTCCTTTCAACATTGTCAAAAATCAAAGGCGGGAGCGAGCCTGCCCCCTCGCCACGTCGAGGCAGCAGCCTTATCAGGCCACCGGCCGCCAATGCCCGACCATGTGCTCCAGATCCCCGGTGCCCACCAACCGAAAGTCCCCGCTCGCCCCCGCCTCGCTGGCCAGCAACGTCACCTCACTGGGCAGCCGTACCGGCTTCTTGAACTGCACTGCGATCTCGACGTTCGCCACAGGCAGGTGCCCGGCCAGTGCCGCCAGTGTGCGCGCCTTGTTCCACAGGCCATGGGCGATGGCGGTCGGGAAGCCGAAGAGTCGGGCGCTGGCTGCGCTCAGGTGGATCGGGTTGTAGTCGCCGGACACCTTGGCGAATTGCCGACCGATGTCGGAGGGCGCTTTCCAGTGCTCGACTTCGTTCATGTCCAGATTCGTTACCAGGTTCTCCTCAAGCGGTTCGCCCTCGAGTTTGACGCCGCGGCAGAGCATCCGGCTTTGTGCCTCCCACAGCGACCCCAGTTGATCGTCGAGGGTGGTTAGTAAATCGAACGTCGCGCCTTTGGCGTGGGGTTGCAGGTTCTGCACCTGCACGCTGACTCGCGCCCGATTCACCCCGCCCATGGGGCGTAGCAGACGAATTCGATTGCTCAGGTGAATCAGGCCCAGCAGCGGGAACGGGAAGTCCCTGGCCATGAGCAATTGCATCTGCAAGGCAAAGCCGAGGATATGCGGATAGGTCGGCGGCAGCAGGCCGTTGTCGGCGAAGCCACAGACCGTGCGATAGGCCGCCAGGCGTTTGGGATCGACGTCGACCCAGCAGCGCAAACCCGAATCGGGCAGGGTGGTGCCGGTGATTTTTCGCCGTGTCGCCGCTCGAGCGTACAACCCCGGGAGGCTGGGTTCGCGGTTGAGAGTGTGCCAGTCGGTGATCATCCTCAAGCCCCCAGAACGCTTTGCCCGCATACGCGCAACGCTTGCCCGGTGAATGCGCCGGTACCCGGTTGCGCGAGCCAGGCCACGGCTTCGGCGACGTCCTGTGGCAGGCCGCCCTGGCCGAGGGAGCTCATGCGCCGTCCGGCTTCGCGCAGGCCGAAGGGTATGTGCGCGGTCATCTGTGTTTCGATGAATCCCGGTGCCACGGCGTTGATGCTGATGCCGCGCTCGGTGAGCAGCGGCGCCCAGGCTTGCGCCAGGCCTATGAGCCCGGCCTTGCTCGCGGCGTAGTTGGTTTGCCCGCGATTGCCGGCGATGCCGCTGATGGAGGCCAGCAGAATCACTCGAGCGTTGTCGTGCAGGGTGTTGCTATCGAGCAGGGCTTTGGTCAGCACTTGCGGTGCGTTGAGGTTGACGGCCAGTACGGCGTCCCAGAAGTCCGGGGTCATGTTGGCCAGGGTTTTATCGCGGGTGATGCCGGCGTTGTGCACCACGATGTCGAGGCCTTCGGGCAATTGTTCGATCAACTGCGCGGCGGCGTCTTCGGCGCAGATGTCGAGGCTGATGCTGCGCCCGCCGAGGCGTGCGGCGAGGGCTTCGAGGTCGGTTTTGGCCGCCGGCACATCGAGCAGGATGACGTCGGCACCGTCGCGGGCCAGGGTCTCGGCGATGGCGGCGCCAATGCCGCGTGCTGCGCCGGTAACCAGTGCCTTGCGCCCGGCGAGCGGGCGCGTCCAGTCGCTGACGGGCGTCGAGCACGGATTCAGGCGAATGACCTGCCCGGACACGAAGGCGCTTTTGGGCGAGAGGAAAAACCGCAGCGGGCCTTCCAGTTGCGCCTCGGCACCTTCGCCGACATAGATCAATTGCAGGGTGCCACCGCTGCGCAGTTCCTTGGCCAGGGAACGGCTGAAACCTTCCAGGGCACGCTGCGCACTGGCGGCGAAGGGGTCACGCAGGGTTTGTGGATCGCGTCCGAGAATCACCAGGTGCGCACAGTGATCGAGGTTCTTCATCAACGGTTGGAAGAACTCGCGCAGTTGCTTGAGTTGATCGGTGTGCAGCAGGTCACTGGCGTCGAACACCACGGCCTTGAGTTTCGGTCCGTGGCCGGGAATCCAGGCCGTGGCCATCGAAGGCTCGGTGCCGTAGCTGTAGATCGCGTCGGTCAGGCGGTTGGCGAAAACGCTGACGTGTTCCGCCAATGGCCCGCCGCCGATCAGCAGCGCACCTTCCACGGGACGCAGCCGGCCTGCCTGCCAGCGCTCCAGTCGAGTCGGTGTCGGCAACCCCAGGGCACCGACCAGGCGATGGCCGATGGATGAATTGGCGAAGTCGATATAGCGGTCAGACATGGAACGCGCTCCGAAAGCTGGGGTTCAAAGTGTGGACCATGAATGGCGATCAGTCGTTCGATCCACGAGATAAGGCCTACGCTTGGTCATTGTAGGAGCTGCCGAAGGCTGCGATCTTTTGACTTTGATTTTTCAAGATCAAAAGATCGTCCGAACGCGGCCCGAACCTTCGGCAGCTCCTACAGGGGTAGTTTCAATTTCCTTTTTCATCAGGAGTTCTTATGACCCAGCTGCGCCGCGTCGCGATCATCGGCGGTAACCGGATTCCTTTCGCCCGCTCCAACGGCCCCTACGCCACGGCCAGTAACCAGGTGATGCTCACCGCTGCCCTCGAAGGCCTGATCGAGCGTTACAACCTGCATGGCCAGCGCATCGGCGAAGTGGTCGCCGGGGCCGTGCTCAAGTTGGCGCGGGACATGAACCTCACACGCGAGTGCGTGCTCGGCTCGCGGTTGTCGCCCGCCACCCCGGCCTACGACATCCAGCAGGCGTGCGGCACCGGGCTGGAAGCGGCGTTGCTGGTGGCGAACAAGATTGCCCTGGGCCAGATCGACTGCGGCATCGCCGGTGGTGTGGACACCACCTCGGATGCACCGATCAGCGTCAGCGAAGGGCTGCGCAAAATCCTCCTTCAAGCCAACCGCGCGAAAACCACCGGCGACAAACTGAAAACTTTCCTGCAATTGCGTCCCAAACATCTGATCCCCGAGTTCCCGCGCAACGGTGAGCCGCGCACGGGGTTGTCCATGGGGCAGCACTGCGAACTGATGGCCCAGACCTGGAACATCCCTCGCGAAGCCCAGGATCAATTGGCGCTTGAGAGCCATCAGAAGCTGGCGGCGTCCTACGCCGAAGGCTGGCACAACGATCTGATGACGCCGTTCCTGGGACTCACCCGAGACAACAACCTGCGCCCGGATTCGACCCTGGAAAAGCTCGCCGCACTCAAGCCGGCCTACGAGAAAAGCGCCAAGGGCACCCTGACCGCGGGCAACTCCACGCCGCTGACCGACGGGGCGTCACTGGTGCTGCTGGGCAGCGAGGAATGGGCGCAGGCGCGAGGGTTGCCGATTCTTGCCTACTGGCGTGACGGCGAGGCGGCGGCGGTGGATTTCGTCAACAGTGCCGAAGGGTTGTTGATGGCGCCGGTCTACGCCGTACCGCGCTTGCTCGCGCGCAATGGCCTGACCCTGCAGGACTTCGACTACTACGAAATCCACGAAGCCTTCGCCGCGCAGGTGCTGTGCACATTGAAGGCCTGGGAGGATCCGCAGTACTGCAAAACCCGTCTCGGGCTCGATGCACCGTTGGGCTCGATTGACCGCAGTCGGCTCAACGTCAAGGGCAGTTCATTGGCGGCGGGGCATCCGTTTGCCGCCACCGGTGGGCGCATCGTCGCCAACCTGGCGAAGTTGCTGGATGCGGCGGGCAAGGGGCGAGGGCTGATTTCGATTTGTGCGGCGGGCGGGCAGGGGGTGACCGCGATCATCGAACGCTGAGTTAAAACAACTGTGGGAGCGAGCTTGCTCGCGATGAGGCCATCAGCTTCAACATCTATGTTGCCTGATATACCGCCATCGCGAGCAAGCTCGCTCCCACAGGGTTTGGGGGTGTGCCGGCTGATCAGGTACGGAACCTGCGCACCAGTCCGTCCAGCTCGTTCGACAGCCCGGCCAGGCTCTGGGAGTCCAGGCGTGCCGAGTTGGCCAGTTCCGCCACCAGTTGCGCATCGCCATGGATCTGGCTGATGTGCCGGTTGATGTCCTCGGCCACTTGATGCTGTTGTTCCGCCGCCGTGGCGATCTGGGTGTTCATGTCACGGATCACGTCCACCGACTCGCGAATCTGCCCGAAGCTGTTGCGCGCCTCACCGATGCGCGTCACCGATTGCTGGGACACTTCCAGGCTGGCGTGCATCTGTTGAGTCACCTGGCTGGTGCGTTTGGCCAGGTTGCCCAGCAGCCCGTCGATTTCCGCCGTGGAGTCGGCCGTGCGCTTGGCCAGAGCCCGCACTTCGTCAGCCACCACGGCAAAGCCACGTCCCTGCTCACCGGCCCGTGCCGCTTCGATCGCGGCGTTCAGCGCCAGCAGGTTGGTCTGTTCGGCGATCGAACGGATGGTCCCGAGGATCGACTGAATGTCGTTGCTGTCGCGCTCCAGCTGTTGCATCGACTGGGCCGACTGTTCGATTTCCTGACTCAGGCGATCAACGCTGTTCACCGCCGCATCGATCTGTTGCTGACCTTCGCGGGCCTGGCGCTGGCCACTGTCGGCGGATTCCGCCGCCTGGCTGCAAGAGCGCGCAACTTCGTTGGCGGTGGCGACCATTTCGTGGAACGCCGTGGACACCATGTCCACCGCTTCACGCTGGCGTCCGGCGGCTTCGGCCATGTCGCTGGAGACCTGGGTCGAACTCTTGGACGTGGCGAGGATCTTGCCCGCTGCGCCGCCGATGTTCTGGATCAGATTGCGAATCGCGGTCAGGAACTGGTTGAACCAGTTGGCCAACTGCGCGGTTTCGTCGTTGCCACGGATTTGCAGGTTCTGGGTCAGGTCGCCTTCACCTTGGGCGATGCCTTCCAGGCCGCTGGCCACGCTGCGGATCGGACGCACGATGAGGCTGGCAAAACTGGCGCCGACGATGGCGAAGATGACGGCCAGGACGGCGGCGATGAGGGCGATCAACCAGGTCAACTGGGTCGCGGAGCTCATCACGTCGTTCTGTTTGATCAGGCCGATGAAGGTCCAGCCCAGTTGCTCCGACGGCCAGACGTTGGCCATGTAGCGCTCGCCGTTCAACTCCACTTCCACCAGGCCCTTGCCGGCCTTGGCCAGTTGCGCGTAGCCCTCGCCCAGGCTGTTCAGCGGTTTGAAGTTGTGTTCCGGTTGTTTCGGATCCACCAGGACCTTGCCGGTGTTTTCCAGCAGCATCAGGTAGCCGGTTTCACCGAGCTTGATCTGTTTGACGATTTCGGTGAGCTGCTTGAGCGTCACGTCGATGCTGACCACGCCACCGTTGGTGCCCAGCTTGTTGTCGATGGTGCGCACGGTGCTGACGTAGGTCGCGTCGTCCTGGGCCCAGTAGTAGGCCTCGGTGCGGAACGGCTTGCCCGGTTTGGCCTGGGCGGCCTTGTACCAGGGGCGCTGGCGCGGGTCGTAGTTGTTCAGCTTCGGATCATCCGGCCACGACACGTAGCCGCCCGCCGCCGTGCCGAGGATGGCATAGGCGTAGGACGGGTGGCTGTTGCCCAAGTCCTGGAGCAGGGTGAAGACTTTCTTGTCCATCTCGCCCTGGGGAACGCTTTCGGCGTTGGCAGCCATGTAAGTCTTGAGGCTGTCGTCGGAGTTTCGGATCAGCGGTTGCTTGGCCAGGTAATCGACGTTCTGGCTGATGCCGTCAAAAAACAATTGCATGGCATTGCTGACCTGACGAATCTCTCGGGCACTGCCGTCGATAAATTCGTCTCTGGCATCACTGCGCAGGTTCAGCACAACGAGGGTGGCGACCAGCACCACGGGCAGGCAGGCAATGATTGCAAACGCCCAGGTCAACTTCTGTTTGATGTTCATCCGCGCTCCAGATTTTCTTGTAGGCCCACGCAGTGCAGATGACTCGCGGTTTATTGGCAGCCGTAATCGTTCTTGGTCAACCCGGGTCCCTGAGTGCGGCATCGCTTTTGTTGTGGCAGCGATTGTCGGACAAATCACTTTGTCACTAAGGACTTCGGCTGTTCTCGGCGGAAATTGAGGCCTGTTGAGAAAAATCCTACGGAAGGCTAGAGACGTGGTGTCAGCTTCTGTCGCAATTGCCCTCAATGTCCTTGCACAACAAGTGACGCAGGCTCGGCTATGATCCGGAGCGACCCGTGGCGGTCGTCGGTTTTACCTGTTGAAATCGGCACATTGTGTGCTTGTGCCATGTTCATAAGTCGGCAACCCCTCCCCCCCGTGAGTGGATTGCCGTATAACGAATGACTTTCGCGTGTTTGGTAATAAAGGACCCACAATAAAAGCTGATGAAGACTCCAAAACGCATTGAACCCCTGATCGAGGACGGTCTGGTCGACGAGGTGCTGCGCCCACTCATGAGTGGTAAAGAAGCAGCTGTTTATGTGGTGCGCTGCGGTAACCAGTTACGTTGCGCGAAGGTCTACAAGGAGGCGAACAAACGCAGTTTTCGTCAGGCGGCCGAGTATCAGGAAGGCCGCAAGGTGCGCAACAGCCGTCAGGCCCGGGCGATGGCCAAAGGCTCCAAGTTTGGCCGCAAGGAAACCGAAGACGCCTGGCAGAACGCTGAAGTGGCGGCGCTGTTCCGCCTGGCCAATGCCGGTGTGCGGGTACCCAAGCCGTATGACTTTCTCGAAGGCGTGCTGCTCATGGAACTGGTGGCCGACGAGTACGGTGATGCCGCGCCGCGTCTGAACGATGTGGTGCTGGAACCGGACCAGGCACGCGAATATCACGCGTTCCTGATTTCGCAGATCGTGCTGATGCTGTGTACCGGTCTGGTGCACGGCGACCTTTCCGAGTTCAACGTGCTGCTGACGCCGACCGGCCCGGTGATCATCGACCTGCCACAAGCGGTGGATGCGGCGGGCAACAACCATGCGTTCAGCATGTTGGAGCGCGACGTGGGCAACATGGCGTCCTACTTCGGACGGTTTGCGCCGGAATTGAAAAAGACCAAGTACGCCAAGGAAATGTGGGCCTTGTACGAGGCTGGCACCTTGCACCCGGCCAGCGTCCTGACCGGCGAGTTCGCCGACACGGAGGAGTTGGCCGACGTGGGAGGCATCATGCGCGAAATCGAGGCCGCACGCCTGGATGAAGAGCGCAAGCAAGCGGCACGCGCGGCGGACGATGCGCCGCCGGGCAAGACCGAAGAACCGCCTCCACCGTGGATGCAGTGATCGGCTAAAGAAAAACCCGGCTTCGCAGGCTGTGTGAAAACCTAGC
>NZ_AKJO01000191.1:0-21485 GCF_000282295.1 Pseudomonas sp. GM33 | reverse complement strand
AAACTGCGTAACTCTTTGTTTACCAAGGAGTTTTCTGTTTCGACTGCGCCGGAAGTGGGGTGAATTATAGGCCTCCAGAATCTGCCGTCAAGCACTGATTCAGGTCTTCTATCAATAACTTACAGAAGGCGCTAAAACGCCCCGAAGGAAGCCTGAAAGGAGGGGAAAAATGCTTCCGCTATATAGAAGAGCCTCCTCGATGCCAGCCACTGCCCAGGTCATGGCCAAAAAGTGAGCCCACCGCACACAGAAGATTGTGCTGGCCTCCAAAAAACAAAAAAGCACCCAAGGTGCTTTTTTGTTAGCGCTTTCAGCTGGATAAAGTCGCCACTCCGGCCCGCGCCCTATGTAGCTTCTTATAACTGTCGATCAGACGAAGATGCCTGTCGAGGCCTTCCAGTTTCATGCTCGTCGGTGTCAGACCATAAAAACGTACGCTACCATCGACCGACCCTATCGCCGCGTCCATCCGCTCGTCACCGAACATCCGGCGGAAGTTGACCTCGTAGTCGCTCAGTTCCAGATCATCGTCCAGCTGCATTTCCAGCACGACGTTCACCGCTTGATAAAACAGGCCGCGTTCGACGGTGTTGTCGTTGTATTGCAAGAAGGCTTCCACCAAATCCTTGGCCTGATCAAACTTCTGCAAGGCGAGATAAATCAGCAGCCTCAGCTCCAGGATCGTCAACTTGCCCCAAGGCGTGTTGTCGTCGAATTCGATGCCGATCAAGGTGGTGATGTCGGTGTAATCATCCAGCTCGCTGCTTTCCAGCCCCTGGGCCAGCGATCGCAGGCCGACTTTGCTCAGGCTGTGCAGATTCAGGATGTCGGCACGGAACTGCAGCGCCTTGTTGGTGTTATCCCAGATCAAATCTTCGACCGGATAGATTTCCGAGTAATCCGGCACCAGAATGCGGCAGGCCTTGGCGCCGATATGCTCATAGACCGCCATGTACACTTCTTTGCCCATGTCTTCGAGAATACCGAACAAGGTCGCAGCCTCTTCGGCATTGGAGTTTTCGCCTTGACCGGAGAAATCCCACTCAACGAATTCGAAGTCCGGCCTGGCACTGAAGAAGCGCCACGAGACCACACCGCTGGAGTCGATGAAGTGCTCGACGAAGTTATTCGGCTCAGTCACCGCCTGCCCTTCGAAGGTCGGCTGCGGCAAATCATTCAAACCTTCGAAACTGCGGCCCTGCAGCAGCTCCGTCAGGCTGCGTTCCAGCGCCACTTCCAGGCTGGGGTGCGCGCCGAACGAGGCAAATACGCCACCGGTACGCGGGTTCATCAAGGTGACGCACATCACCGGGAACTCCCCGCCCAGCGATGCATCCTTGACCAGCACCGGGAAGCCCTGCTCTTCCAGGGCCTGGATACCGGCCAGAATGCCCGGGTATTTCGCCAGCACGTCCTGCGGCACATCCGGCAGGGCCATTTCGCCTTCGAGGATTTCGCGCTTCACCGCGCGCTCGAAGATCTCCGACAGGCACTGCACCTGGGCTTCGGCCAGCGTGTTGCCAGCGCTCATGCCATTGCTCAGGAACAGGTTTTCGATCAGGTTGGACGGGAAGTACACCACCTCATTGTCCGACTGGCGCACAAACGGTAGCGAACAAATACCGCGCTGGGTGTTACCGGAGTTGGTGTCGTACAGATGCGAACCACGCAACTCACCTTCCCGGTCGTAAACCTTCAGGCAGTATTCGTCGAGGATTTCAGTCGGCAGTTCGTCCTTCGGACCCGGCTTGAACCAGCGCTCGTCCGGGTAATGCACAAAAGCCGCATCGGCGATGTCCTCCCCCCAGAACTGATCGTTATAGAAGAAGTTGCAGTTGAGCCGCTCGATAAACTCGCCCAACGCCGATGCCAGCGCGCCTTCTTTGGTCGCGCCTTTGCCATTGGTAAAACACATCGGCGAGTGCGCATCGCGAACGTGCAGCGACCACACATTGGGAACGATGTTGCGCCACGAAGCGATTTCAATCTTCATGCCCAGGTCGGCCAGGATGCCCGACATGTTGGCGATGGTTTGCTCCAGCGGCAGGTCCTTGCCCGCAATGTAGGTGCCCGTTTCGGAAGTCGAGTGCGGCATCAGCAGCGCCTGGGCATCGGCGTCGAGGTTTTCGACCTCTTCAATCACGAACTCGGGCCCGGTTTGCACCACCTTCTTTACCGTGCAACGGTCGATGGAGCGCAAGATCCCCTGGCGGTCCTTGGCGGAGATGTCCGCCGGCAGTTCGACCTGAATCTTGAAAATCTGGTTGTAGCGGTTTTCCGGGTCAACGATGTTGTTCTGCGACAGGCGGATATTTTCGGTGGGGATATTGCGAGTCTCGCAATACAACTTCACGAAGTACGCCGCACACAACGCCGACGAAGCCAGGAAATAATCGAACGGCCCCGGCGCCGAGCCATCACCCTTGTAGCGAATGGGTTGATCGGCGATCACCGTGAAGTCGTCGAACTTGGCCTCAAGTCGAAGGTTGTCGAGAAAGTTGACCTTGATTTCCATGTGCGATTACCAGAATAACGAGCTAAACGATTTGGCCGCCATTATCCGGTTTTTCAGCGCAGACCGTTAACTTTCCACTATTTATCGATCAACGCGACACCACGTTCCTCCAGCAAGCGCACAAACATCGTCAGGCTCTGCGACACCGTCCCCCTGCGCCACACCAACCAGGTACGCAGATAACGGAACGACTCCGACAACGGCCAGACGCTGACCGTCGTACACCCAGGCATGCTTTCGAGCATGCTGCGTGGCATCAGCGCCAGGCCGGCCCCCGCACTGACGCAGGCCAGCATGCCGTGATAGGACTCCATTTCGAATATCTTGCCGGGCACCGCCGCGCCATTGGCAAACCAGCTTTCGAAATGATGGCGATAGGAGCAGTTGGAGCGGAAGGCATAGATGTTTTCGCCATTCACATCCTTGGCCCGATGAATCGGCTCATGATTGAGCGGTGCGATCAGGACCATCTCCTCCTCGAATGCCGGTACGCCTTCCAGCGCCGGGTGCAACACCGGCCCATCGACAAATGCCGCGGCCAGCCGCCCCGACAACACCCCGTCGATCATGGTCCCGGAGGGACCGGTGGACAGGTCCAGTTCGACCTTCGCGTGTTTCTGGTTATAGGCCGCCAATAGCTCCGGAATTCGTACCGCTGCAGTGCTTTCCAGCGAACCCAGGGCGAAGGCGCCTTGCGGTTCTTCACCCGCTACGGTGGCCCGCGCCTCCTGAACCAGGTCGAGAATGCGTCGAGCGTAATCCAGGAAGCTCCAACCGGCCGGCGACAAGCGCAGGCGACTCTTCTCGCGGATAAACAGATCCACACCCAGGTCCTGCTCAAGCTGCTTGATTCGGGTCGTGAGATTCGATGGCACCCGGTGGATATGCTGGGCGGCAACGCTGATGCTGCCGTGCTCGGCGACAGCCTTGAAAATTTCGAGCTGAACCAGATCCAAGTCATTCTCCAAACGTGAACGTTATGCTCAGTATTATTCAGTTTCCATAAAACATATACCCCCATAACCTGAGCACATTCCTACCTAGCAGGACGGTGCCATGACCCACGTATCCAGCCTTACCCATGCCATTTCGATCAACCCGACCACGGGCGAGCAGATCGGCCAGTACCCTTTCGAATCCGATTCGGCATTACAGGCCGCGCTGTCGCGGGCTACTACCGGGTTTCGCACCTGGCGTGGCAAACCGGTAGAGCAACGCGCGCAGCTGTTGATCAAACTCGGCCAGGCCTTGCGCAACAATGCAGAGGCCATGGCCAACATGATCACCCTGGAAATGGGTAAGCCGATTGCTCAGGCCCGTGGCGAAATTGAAAAATGCGCGCAGCTCTGCGAGTGGTACGCCGAACAGGGGCCCGCCATGCTCAGCGCAGAACCAACCCTGGTCGAAGGCGGCAAGGCACGCATTGAATATCGCCCGCTCGGCCCGATTCTCGCCGTGATGCCGTGGAACTTCCCCATCTGGCAAGTGCTGCGCGGCGCGGTCCCTACCCTGCTCGCCGGCAATACCTTCATGCTCAAGCACGCGCCCAACGTCATGGGCAGCGCCTACCTGCTGTTGGAAGCCTTCAAGCTGGCGGATTTTCCTGAAGGTATCTTCGAGGTCATCAACGTCACCCCGGACGGTGTATCCAAGGCGATCGCCGATCCACGCATCGCGGCGGTCACCCTCACCGGCAGCGTGCGGGCGGGCATGGCCATCGGTGCCCAGGCCGGCGCCGCGCTGAAGAAATGTGTATTGGAACTGGGCGGCTCCGACCCGTTTATCGTGCTCGATGACGCAGACCTCGATGAGGCGGTCAAAGCCGCCGTGATCGGGCGCTATCAAAACACCGGACAAGTCTGCGCCGCTGCCAAACGCCTGATTGTCGAGCAAGGCATTGCAGAGGAATTTACCCGCAAGTTCGTCGAGGCCACCCAACGACTGGTCATCGGTGATCCACTCGCCTCCACCACTTACATCGGCCCGATGGCGCGCTTCGATTTACGCGACGAACTGGACCAACAGGTGCGCGACACGCTGGAAGAAGGCGCGACCTTGCTGCTGGGTGGAAAGAAGGTCGAAGGCAGCGGCAACTACTACGAACCCACTGTACTGGGCGACGTGACCGACCAGATGACATCCTTCAGACAGGAATTGTTTGGTCCCGTGGCTTCAATCATCACAGCCCGCGACGCCGCCCATGCGCTGGAACTGGCCAATGACAGCGAGTTCGGCCTCACCGCCACTATTTATACGCGCAATGGCGAACTCGCCCGGCAGATGGCTGGCGAACTTGAAACCGGCGGCGTGTTCATCAACGGCTATAGCGCCAGCGATCCGCGTGTCAGTTTTGGTGGCGTGAAGAAGAGTGGCTTTGGCCGGGAGCTCTCGCACTTCGGAGTGCGCGAATTCTGTAATGCTCAGACGGTTTGGCTGGATAGGCGTTAAGGGCAACGCAGTGCTTCGAGCTGGCAGAGCCTGATCTGGCTCAGCCTGGGGCGCAGCGCAAGCATTATTCAGCCTGACATCGCGATCCTCAGCGCCACTGCTGCTTCAAGCAGCTTGTTCGCCTGGGTCGAGACAGCTGCAGCCATTTCTTCATCCCTTGCTTCTCTGAGCGTTGCAGCCAGATCGAGCAGCTTCCCCACCTCGGCCTCGATAGTGCGGACGGATTCGCCTATTTGGTATTTAAGTGAGTGAGCCATCTCGATCAAACCTCGGACCAGATTAAAGACAAATCCCAACTGGGTGAATGCTCAAGTCATTCAGTGGCGCTTCACCGACCGCCATTCGATTGCCCCAAAACCATTGTGGAGTACTGAGCAGAGCGTATCGAAAGTTGTGATGTCGTGTCGTACTCCAACAGCACTTGGCCCAACGGTTACGCCACGGTATTTCGTATTCAGATGTCACACTTTCGTCACACCTATCTAGCACAATACGGTCAGCCAAAGGGATTTGGCCCCTTCTACAGAGAGCCCGGCCCAGCGCCGGGCTTTTTACTTTCTGGCCCTTGTTCCCCAAGGCGGACGACTGATTCATAGCGCAGGGCGGTTCACTTCAACCCGCTCTGATGTTGCCCGGCGAACTGTCTCTGGAACCATTCCGAGAGCATCGCCTTCTCGGAGTAGAGCCTGTCACTTCTGTTCGCACGCCCCGGACGCTGGAGGTAGAGCTGATCCATGACTCTGGCATCGGCCTGGTTCACGATCTGGCCATTTTGCTTGAGCACGTAATGTAGATCGATGCTCGGCCAGGTAATGTCGCGCATGAAGCGCACCTCATAGGCATTTATCCTCCAGGGTTCGTAACGACCGGCCAGGTCGATGTTGCGTATTTCAATTTGCAGCTGTTGGTCGGCTGGCAGGTACCGCTCGCCAAGCTGCTGGAGGTAGCTGCGTAGCTCTTTCATGACAAAAGGATCGGCCCCCCGTTCATAGCCCGGACTGTCCAGGCTGGCATCGCTGTATTTTTCGGGGTTATTGAAGACGACTTCGACCGAGGGCGCTGCGGTGGCCAGTGGCATCATGAACAGCGCCAGCAATGCGATCGAGGAGCAAAGGGTTATTGGGCGCATGGCATCACCTCCGGGTGCAACGCTTTTCAATGCCTGCTGCACCCTGTTCAGTTTACGCCTGAAGCGCATGCCCGCTGCGTGTGTTTCCACCTCCTGTCGCTGGGTCAGCGCTGCTCTTTACACACCAGCCGAATGAGCAGCAAGACCAACAGCACATTCAATACGGCCAGCGAACACAGGCCCGCAAGTACACCGCCAGCGCCCCAGGCTTGCAACAGGTAACCGCCCGCGAGCGGGGTCAAGGCTTGCCCAATGAGCGAAGGCCGAGCCATGCGCCCCATCAGCAACACATAATGGGTGGGCGACATCAGGGCCAGTGGCAGCAGGCCTCGAACGATTGCCCGCAAACCATTACCCGCGCCGTAGATCACCAGTCCCAGAGCGGTCATTGCCGGCGTGATAGTCACAAACAGCAGACCGATGGCCACGAGCACCACGGAGATCAACGTCGTCCAGATCGGATGTCGCTTTCGCGAAAACACTTGTAGGACACGTGAGCCGACCTGGCTCGGCCCCAGTAAAGCGCTCAGCCCGATGGCGGCTGCAAGCGAGTAGCCCTGCCCCTGCAACAATGAAATCAGCTGGACCGACATCGCCGTCATGATCACTGCACCCAACGCGAAAATCAGTGTGAGCAACAGGTAGATCCGCCGATCGATCAAGAGACTTTCATCACTCACTGCCTGGCTTTTTGTGAGTGCTCCCGCGCCCCGCGCCAGCACCCAGAGATAAAGCGGTGCCACGGCAATGACCAATAACACCCCATAAGCCACGCACGTCGCGCGCCAGCCAAGGTGTTCGATGACCAGCGCAACCGCAGGCCATGACAGCGTTGTCGCAAACCCTGAAATGAGCGTGATCCCGGTAATCGCACTGCTCGCCCGCTCTCCATAGAGAGAACCTAAAGCGGCGAACAGCGCTTCATACAGCCCCAGCGCCATACCGACGCCAATCACTGCCCAAGACAAAAGAAACATCGGCAACGAGGTCGAACTGGCCATCAGAAACAACCCGATGGCGACGCCAAGGCCACTACTGGCCAGGATCGGGCGGCCGCCATACCGGGCGATAAGCCGGCTGGTCAACGGTGCCAGCATCGCGGAAACCAGGATGCTCAGGGACAGTGCGCCATACACCCATTGGCTGGCCCAGCCGGTCTCTTTCATGATCGAATCGGCCATGACGGCCATCAGGAAGAACGAACCTCCCCAGACCAGAACTTGCAGCATCCCCAAAATGAAGATGCCGAATACGCCAGGCAGTCGCGTTTGTTGGTTCAAGACAATGTCATCAGTGGTCAGAAAAAACGGCAGCCGCGCATCGACAGATAATTGGGCGATTTACACGGGGACGGGGCACTCGCAGCTAACAGATTCGCCGTTGACTCAAAGCATGTGTCCAGCCCAGATTTTGCGATTGACCAGATCGGCGGCAATCTCGATGAAGGCATCCCCGACAAATTTGGCGGCCGGACTGACACGCCTGTCGGCCGGAAAAACCTGAACAAGCTTGCGCATGGGAACGGGGTCGACCAAGGGGGCCGCACTGAGCACGCCTGCTTCGATTTGCGCGTAAATCGATGCCAAAGGCAAAGCGGTCAAACCGAAGCCATTGCGGACCAGATCGATCATGGCGCCGAAGGAGTCGGCTTCAACGCTGGTCTTGAGCTTGATCCCGACTTGACGAGCACAATCATCCAGAATCACGCGAAGGCTATGTCGAGCGCTCGGCAATACCAATTGCTGCTCAGCCAATGACTCGAACGACACCGGCTCATCAAGACGCAGGTTGGCGCTGGCGGGACCGACCAGCAGCAGGTTTTCCATCATCACCGGCACGATACGCAGCGTATGCAGGGGTTGGGGATCGTAAGAAATCGCCAGTTCCAGTTCGCCACGCTGAACCCAATCGAGCAGATAGCCGCTGAAGGCCGAGGAAAACCTGACGGCGAGATTCGGATGTGCCTCCTTGATCTTGCGTACCAATGGAACGGTGATAATTTCCGCGACCGTCGGCGTCGTGCCGATGACGACCGTTCCCCGAAAAGACGACTTTGCGCCCACGACAGAACTTCGAATGGACTCCATTTCCTCCATTATTCGGGTGGCATGTGCCAGCACTTCACGGCCGGCATCGGTGATTTCCATGCCTCGCCCATGTCGATCGAACAGGTAGGTGCCAAGCTCCTTTTCCAACAATCGAATTTGCCGGCTAAGTGCCGGTTGCGCGATGTGAAGACGATCCGAGGCCTTGCTGAGACTGCCCAGTTCGGCAACATGAATCAGGGTTTTGAGTTGAACGACATCCATTACCAGGCCAGTCAGCATCGGGCTCGACGCGTTATGCGGCGAAAGTGCTGTGAGTGTAATCGCATTTGTGCACCTTGGAATGGCCGGCAACCTCCGTGTCGTGCGGCCCCGGGACTTTCAAGCCGGCTGTAACCCCCGGCCCGCCGGGGCTGCACGCCAAGCTATATAATTCAGGTATATCAGTTAGGCCTGCCTGACGGCTTATTACCCTCCCGACTCTGCGGTAGCGTGCAATCAACGTCGACGCCAGAGAGCGCTCGACTCACTACAAGAATAAGATTCGAGGGCTCGCGCCATGATGTTCAATGCTTCGCCTCCCCCGTCCGATTTCCCCGGGCCACTACCGTTCGCCACGCTCATGCATCCACCCTCCCCCTTCTCTACGGAAATCCGGCCGTGAGCGGGTTCACGCCGCTTCGTTAAACCCAAAACCCAACGAGTCAGCCTCGGACGCGCATCAGCGCGCTCCTCGTCTCCTCTCGCCTTGAAAAAAGGGTGAATCACATGTCCGCATCAATCCCAGACGCCAAAGACCACTCAGCCGAAGCCGCTACGATGAGAGCGCCGAACCGCGTCAAAGCCATCATGGGTGCCTGTTCGGGCAATCTGGTGGAGTGGTACGACTTTTTCATTTACGCCTATACCGCCATCTACTTTGCCGCTTCGTTTTTCCCCAAAGGCGACACCACCAGCCAGCTACTGGCGACCGCGGGCGTCTTCGCCGTCGGTTTTTTCATGCGCCCGCTCGGTGGCTGGATTTTCGGCTGGATCGCTGACACTCGTGGTCGCAAGGTCTCGATGATTATTTCGGTGTTCATGATGTGCGCCGGCTCGCTGCTGATCGCTGTCATGCCGACCTACGCAACCATCGGCGTCGCGGCGCCGATCCTGCTGGTGGTTGCCAGGCTGATTCAGGGCCTGTCGGTCGGTGCGGAATACGGCACCGGCGCCACCTACATCAGCGAAATCGCGACACCGGGCCGTCGCTGCTTCTATGGCTCGTTTCAGTACTTCACCATCATTGCCGGTCAGTTGCTGGCCTTGATGACCGTAGTCATTCTCCAGCAAACCCTGACCGGCGAAGAGTTGCGCGAATGGGGCTGGAGGATCCCGTTCTTCATCGGCGCGCTGAGCTCGATCGTGGTGGTGTATCTGCGTCGCGCCATGCATGAAACCGCCAACAAGAAAGACATGAGCCGCAAGGATGCCGGCTCTCTGCGCGGCATGTTCAAACACAAACGCGCAGTTGCCCTGGTGGTGGCGTTCACCATCGGCGGTTCGCTGTATTTCTATACCTTCACGACCTACATGCAGAAGTTCCTGGTGATCTCCGCCGGTTTCAGCCCGGAAACGGTCAGCTTCATCATGACGGCGGCCCTGATCGGCTTCATGCTTTGCCAACCGCTGTTCGGCCTGCTCGCCGACCGCATCGGTATCAAGGCGCACATGCTGATGTTTTCCGGGCTGGCCATGTTGCTGGTGATCCCCCTGCTCTACTCGCTACAGTCGGTCAGCAACCCGGTCATGGCATTTGTGCTGGTGTTTGGCGGCCTGGCCATTGCGTCGCTCTACACGCCGATTGCCGGAATCGTCAAAGCCGAACTGTTCCCGCCTGCCGTACGTGCATTGGGGGTTGGATTTCCCTATGCGGTGGGCAATGCCGCATTTGGCGGCACTGCCGAATACGTGGCCTTGTCGCTTCGCTCACAGGGCATCGAGGAGTATTTCTTCTTCTACGTAGCAGCGGTCGTGAGCATCACCTTCATTGCCGCGATGCTGATGCCAAACCTGTCGCGTTACGGCTATATCAGTGGTTCAGGCGAGATTGAAGAACGTACCGGCCTGAAAGGATGTGTAAAGCCGCATGCTGCGCGAGTCTGATTGACGGAGCATCCCCAGACGACTTTCAAGGGCCCATGATTTGTCATGGGCCCTTTTTTCATCATCGCAGGGCAGAGGCAGGTGCTACCTGCGGTATAGATGCGGGGATGCTGTTGCCGACCTTTTCCCGATGGGGCCATGCCTGCAAATCAAGATCAAGATCCGTGAACTGGCTGGAGTCGAAGATCGGCGTCTTGATGCCGGCCTTGCGCTGCCGGTCATAGTCACGCAGCAGGCGCATGCCGACGTTGAACAACAGCGCGAGGGCGATCAGATTGACGAAGGCCAACAGCGTCATGGTGATATCGGCAAAGGCGAAGACCGTACCCAGGTTTTGCACGGCGCCCCAAAGAATCAACAGCAACACCAGGCCCCGATAGACCATCACCGCAGCGCGTTTGTCACCCAGTAGAAAGCGCAGGTTGTTTTCGCCCAGATAGTAGTTGTAGAGGATCGACGTGAAGACAAACAGCGCCAACGCCACGCTGATGAACGTGCGCCCCCAGTCCCCGACCACTGCCGCCAATGCGTTCTGTGTCAGTACCAGGCCATCGCCTTCGAAGCCTGGCGTGTAAAAACCCGACAACAGGATCAGCAGCGCCGTGCAGGTACAGATCACAAAGGTATCCAGGAAGACGCTGAACGCTTGAACCACCCCTTGAGCCGCCGGGTGATCGACTTTCGCCACCGCGGCTACGTTGGGCGCACTGCCCAGGCCCGCCTCATTGGCAAACACCCCGCGCTTGACGCCCATGACGATGGCACTGCCAACCAGGCCGGCGAACGCCTGGTCCAGGCCAAAGGCACTTTTGAAAATGGTCACCAACATGCCGGGCACATGATCAAACTGAAGCACGATCACATAAACGGTCACGCCAATGTAAGCCAGTGTCTTGACCGGCACCAACAGGTCCGAGACGGCAGCGATGCGCTTGATGCCCCCCATGAATACCAGGCCGAGCAATACGGCAATCGCAATGCCGGAGTAAGTCGTAGAGAAGCCGAACGCATTGTTCAGCGAGTGAGTCACGGCATGGGACTGCAGCCCGTTGAAGGCAAAACCGAAAGTGACCAGGAGCAACACGGCCATGACCTTGCCCAGCCACGCCTGTTTCAGTCCGTACTGGATGTAGTACGACGGCCCACCCCGGAACTGTCCCTTGGCGTCGCATCGTTTGTACAACTGTCCCAGGCTGCACTCAAAGAAGCTGGTAGACATGCCCACCAGCGCGGTCACCCACATCCAGAACACCGCACCGGGCCCGCCCAACGTCACGGCCAACCCGACCCCGGCGATATTGCCCGCCCCTACGCGACCCGCCAGACTGAGCATCAAGGCCTGGAACGAGCTGATCTGACCGGCGCTCTTCTGCACGCTATCGCGAAAGGCTCCGAACATGTGCAGGAAATGGCGAAACTGGACAAAGCGTGAACGAATCGTGAAATAGCCACCCAGGCCTACGATGAGCACGATCAGGAGCTTTCCGGAAAGAAAGCCGTTTATGACTTCGAGCATGATTTGAACCTCTTGTTGTTATGAATTACAGGCATGCACGCGCCCTCACACATCGCCGTGGCAGGCATGTGGGATGAAACGCGTTGAATAGCAACCGCGAGCCCCTGTCAGGCTCGCGCGATACATCGGGGAGCGATCGGGGCGATCGGACTTACCCGGTTCGACTGCCGGTCTGGAAATCGGCGATCTGTTTCCACATCGCAATGGGGTTGGAGTACATGGGGAAGTGGCCGCAGGCCGGAATTGGCGCCAAACACACGCCTTGGGCCTCGATGTGCGAAAGGTAGGACAGTGAAGCGTTCTGCTCGCCGTACATGAACATTCGCGGGCACTTCAAGCCGAGAAACTTGCTCATCAGGTCGGCGTTATCGGAAAGGTCGACCATCGACTCGAATATCCCCCGCACGGCCCCGGCACGCACCTTGTGCCTGAGACTCGCCGAATAGAGTGCGCTGGCGTATGCCGGGGCCTGCCGGGCACGCTCGATGAAAGCCGTGAAGAATTTCTCTGGATCATCGCTTGGATAATCGACGATCTGCCGGCTGAGAAAACAGTCTTCCGGGGCAATATTGCCCTCTATATCGACGAAACTGATTACCCGTTCCGGGAACTGATGGGCCAGCATCAGCGCAGTCAATCCGCCCATGGAGTGGCCGACCAGATGGAAGCGCTCGATACCGAAATGCTCCAGCATCTGTAATGCGGTCTGCAGCAGAAAAGGAATCGAAATACTGGAAAGGTCGCTGCACTGGCTCTCGCCGCAGCCCGGTGCGTCGTAGGCGAGGAAGGGATGCCCGGTGAATTCCGCGTGCTGCACAATGTCGGCGTAGTCCTCTTTGGTGGAACCAAAACCATGCAGGAACACGATCGGCGTCAGGTTGCCATTTCGATGGATGGCGGCGACGTTCAGCTGGACGCCCTCGACGGTCAACGGGAGCTGCGTATGAGTGAACGTTTCGGATGCGGTCACGTAAAGGACTCCTTGGACGATAAGACTGCCGCCGAAACAGGTCATCGGCGACAGGCCCAATTTCAGCCGGCTCGAGTCTTATGTAAATTCCTAATTGTGGAACGTTTCCATACGCCAAACCTATCGTTGATCGCCCACTCGCCGCCTTTGCCCGCCTCAGGCCTTTTTCCGCAGTCGGGCAATGACTTCGGCTATGAGCGGATTGGGCCGATCCGCATTCCAGGCCACCGCCGTCGTCACCACGTTGAGCTTCTGACTCAATGATCGAAAGACCACGTTATCCGGTGCCATTTTTTTCAAGGATGCCGGTACCAGGGCGATGCCCTGCCCATAGCTGACAAAGGCGATTTGCGAAGCGACAGAACGCACTTCGTGCAGCACGCGAGGGGAAAATCCGCTGGCTCGGCAGGTTGCAATCAAGTTGTCGAAATACACCGGGCTGACCTTTCGCGAAAACATCACCAAAGGTTCGTTGGCCAGGCTGGACAAACTGATACGCGTGCGCGCAGCCAATGGGTGGTCACTGGGCAACGCCACTACCAGGCGATCTTCCAGCAATGGCAGTGACTGGATCGAGGCGCCCAGATCACCGTCCAGGCGGGCGAAGGCCAGGTCGATATCACCGGCTTCCAGCGCCGGAACGGCCTCTACGCTGTCGATTTCCCGCACGGATACGGTCAGGTTCGGGTAATCGACCTTCATCTGTTCGATCAGACCGGGCAGTACGTCGAACATGGCCGTGGAGATGGCGCCGATGGTCAACATCCCCGACTGCCCCGCTACCGCCTCCTCAACCGCCAGTTCCAGACGCTCGAGTTGCTCGGCGAATTTACGCACCGCCGGCAGGATCGCCGCCCCCACGGGGGTCAGTTTCGCCCCGCGCCGCGAGCGCTCGAACAGTTGGACCTTGAGTGCCTGCTCCAGCACCTGAATCTGTTCGCTCAGGGGAGGCTGAGACATGCCAAGCCGCTTGGCTGCACGGCCGAAATTCTGCTCTTCGGCGACGGCCAGGAACAGCCAGAGGTGGCGGATCAGACGGAAATTGATCATGATTTTTCCATAGGTTTAGCGTATCTAACGCTTCTGTGATTAGTAATATACCTATCAAATCGCCTCGTCGACACTGGTCGCCTCCGTCATCGCAGGGGCTACCCCATGAACAAAAAGAGTGTGCTCGATCGCTTGGCGGCGCTGGATACCAACACGGTATCCGACGCCCTCGACTTCCTCGGCCTGGCCGGTGCCACCGTGGGGCTACGCCCGCTGTGGAACTGCCCGAAGATCGTCGGTCGCGCCAGCACCGTACTGCTTGCGCCAAAAACCGACAGCGTACCCACCGTGCACCTGATCACCCCGGTAGTGGAGCAGATCGACAGCGACGACCGCGTACTGGTGATTGCCGGCGGTATCGAGGGCATTTCCTGCTGGGGCGACATTCTTGCCAATGCCGCAGCCAGCAAACAGGTGCGCGGCACCGTCATCGACGGTTTCAGCCGCGATATCGATGGCAGCGCAACGATTGGCTATCCGGTCTATGGCCGTGGCATCACCATGATCAGCGCGCGCAATCGGGTGGTGCAGATCGATGCCGCCGTGACGATCAATGTGGCGGGCGTCGACGTCAGCGAAGACGACTATGTCATCGCCGATCGCTGCGGAACGGTGTTCGTACCCCAGGCGTACATCGAGAAGGTGGTCGATCTTGGCGAGCGCATTACCCGTCGCCAGGACGGCATGGTGGAAGCTGTTCGCAGCGGCCGCTCAGTGGCCGACGTGATGCATGACACCCAGTTCGAAGCTATCCAGGTGGAGCGTTCCTGATGAATCTTGAAGACCAAGCACTTGTGGCCCTGTTTGAAGGCCTGGACACCCCTGGCGTCTCCGATGCCCTGGACAAACTCGGCCTGCCCGGTCAATGCCTGGGCGTGGCACCGCTGGACAACTACAGCAAGGTCATCGTCGGACCGGCCTTCACCGTGCAGTACGTTTCGGCCAGTGTGCCGCCTGGAACCGTGGGCGACTTCATCGAAGACGTGCTGCCCGGTGACGTCGTGGTGATCGACAACGGTGGCCGCACCGACTGCACGGTATGGGGCGACATCATGACCCAGTACGCCGGCAGCCGGCAGATCGCCGCAACGGTCATCGACGGTGTATGCCGTGACGTGAACAAGGCGCTGGGTGACGGTTATCCGATCTTCAGCAAAGGCCGGTTCATGCGCACCGGCAAGGACCGCGTGCAGGTTCAATCCGTCAATCAGCCAGTGTCCCTCGGTACCGCCAGGGTGTGTGCCCGTGACATCGTGGTGGCCGACGCCAACGGCGTGGTGATTGTGCCTCGCGCCCGGGCAGCTGAAGTGGCCGCGTGCGCCCGCCAGATCGAGTCGGTCGAAGCCGATATCCGGGCCCTGATCGCTCAAGGAAAAACCCTCAAGGAAGCCCGGACCGCACTGGGTTACCACAGCCTGCAGAGGAAAGTCTGATGACCACGCTCCCCCTCCCGTTGAATTTCCACGAACGAGCAAAAGCCCTGGGCAGTTCGACGCTGTATGAAGCGTCCCATCTGCCCTGTGCGGTCGACAGCGCGATCCGTCCCGTCTGGGACGGTGCTTTCATTGCCGCGCCGGCCTACCCGCTGGAATGCTCGCCGGGTGACAACCTGGCGTTGCACCTGGCCATGGAACGCGTGCCTCGCGGCAGCGTGCTGGTGGTGGGTACCGGAAGTTTCATCGCCGGTTACTGGGGCGAAGTGCTCACTGTGGCCGCCGAAGCGGCGGGTGTTGTCGGTTTGGTCATAGATGGCGGCGTGCGTGACATCGCTGCCCTGAAAAAACGCCACTTTCCGGTGTTTGCCCGTGGCATCTCGGTCAAAGGCACCGTAAAGGTCAGCGCTCCCTCGGTCGGACAGGCATTCAATTTCAACGGTGCACATGTCTCGCCAGGTGATTTGGTTGTGGCGGACGATGACGGTGTGATCATCATCCCCAAGGAGGATGCGGCACGTACCCTCGCTGAAGGTGAAGCCCGCGCAAGCAAGGAAGCGCAGATGATGCAGGCGCTGACCGAAGGTCGTTCGACGCTCGAACTGATGAACCTGACAGCGTGGAGGACCCAGGCATGACCACCGATATCCAACGACTCAATCAACGTCTGGCCAGTGCACAGCCGTCGGCGACCTATCGGATAATCGATCGGGTGGCTGAGCGCCGGGCGCAAGGTGCGAAGATCATTTCGCTGTGCGCTGGCGAGCCAGACTTCGATACGCCCGGACATGTACGTGAAGCGGCCATTGAGGCCATTGAGAACGGGCACACGCGCTACACCCAGGTCGCCGGTGTACGCTCACTGCGAGAAGCGGTGGCCGCCAAGTTCCGTCGCGAAAACGGCCTGGACGTCACCTGGCAAGACACCCTCGTCTGCAACGGTGGCAAGCAGGTGATCTACAACGCCCTGGCCGCGACCCTCAACGAGGGGGATCAAGTCATCATCCCGGCACCCTACTGGGTCAGTTATCCGGAGATGGTTCAGCTGTGCGGTGGCGAAGCCCGGATCGTGACCTGCGAGGCCAATACCGGCTTCAAATTGACGG
This sequence comes from Pseudomonas sp. GM33, assembly GCF_000282295.1. NCBI lineage: Bacteria > Pseudomonadati > Pseudomonadota > Gammaproteobacteria > Pseudomonadales > Pseudomonadaceae > Pseudomonas > Pseudomonas sp. GM33. The sequence goes on along the minus strand of NZ_AKJO01000191.1, from coordinate 5,128 downwards.
CCGCGGCGCTGGCCGAGGCGATCACACCCCGGACGCGCTGGCTGATCCTCAACTCGCCGTCCAATCCGACCGGTGCGGTGTACAGCCGAGAGGAACTTCAAGCCCTGGCTGAAGTGCTATTGGCCAATCCTCAGGTGCTGATCCTGGCGGATGACATCTACGAACACCTGATCTTTGATGATCAGACGTTTTTTACCCTGGCCCAGGTTGAACCAGGACTGGCAGCACGCACCCTGACCATGAATGGTGTGTCCAAGGCCTATGCCATGACCGGCTGGCGCATCGGTTTTGCGACAGGACCGCGCTGGTTGCTCGAAGCGATGGAGAAGCTGCAAGGTCAGCAAACCTCGGGGGCCAGCTCAATCTCACAGCAGGCCGCACTCGCCGCCCTGGAGGGGCCAAAGGACTTCATCCACGAAAGCCGTGCAGTGTTCCAGAGTCGACGGGATTTGATGGTGGAGCTTCTGAACAGCACGCCGGGCCTCGAGTGCGTCAGCCCGGCGGGTGCATTTTACGCGTTCGCCTCGTGCTCCGGCTTGATTGGCCGTACATCACCGGGTGGACGAGTACTGCACACGGATGAAGATGTCGCCCACGCGCTGCTCGATGAAGCGGATGTGGCCGTTGTGCATGGCAGCGCGTTCGGACTGGGCCCTTATATTCGTATTGCTTATGCGCTGGATGATGCGTCGCTGCATAAAGCCTGCGACGCAATAAAAACCTTCTGTAGCCACCTGCGATAAGCGACTGACCAACACCCGGCCCGGTCGTGAACGGGTTGGGTACGGGTCAATTTTATCGACTTGTTCCCATAAACCGTCGGTATCGATGCATCGCGGCAATCCGGGCATTCATGGCTCCTGCCATACCAAACGGGCATATCTCAAAGACAAAAACGGTAGTCGTCGCCGGCCTCCATCCCTCCCAGAATGTGTGAAAACACAAAAGCAGCACTGCTTGGGAGATGGGCATGTCAACAGAAGCTGAACAAACCGCGGGACAGGATTGGCAGGAGGACGTATTCCGCGTGCTCAAGGCCCACGACGTCAAACACGTGGTCTTCGTACCGGATGCGGGTCACTCGGCGGCCATCCGCATGTCGTATGCCGACCCGGACATCAAGGCCGTTGTCCTCACCACCGAAGAAGAAGGCATCGGCTACCTTGCCGGCGCCTGGCTCGGCGGTGAGCGTGGCGCCCTCCTGATGCAATCCAGTGGTGTCGGCAACTGCATCAACACCCTGGCACTTCAGGTATGTGCCGGTTTCCCGCTGTTGATGGTGGTCACCATGCGCGGCGACTGGGCCGAATTCAACGCGTGGCAGAACCCGATGGGCCAGGCCACCGAAGCCTCTTTGAACCTGATGAAGGTCATGACCTGGCGTGCGGACGTTCCTACAGATGTCGCCCCGCTGCTGCACGGCGCCGCGACCATGGCGTTCAACGGTGATTCCGCCACTGCCCTGCTGCTCGGCCAGCGCCTGATTGGAGAAAAGAAATGGGTCAAGTAAGCGCAAACCACACCCTGTGCCGCCGCGAAGTGGTCAAGGCCTTGCTGGCTGACCGTAAAGACGTGCTGGTCGTGACCGGTCTGGGCTCGGCGTCCTATGACGTCATGGCGGCCGGCGACAATGATCTGAATTACTACCTCTGGGCCGCCATGGGCAGCGCCATCACGGTCGGGCTGGGCCTGGCCAACGCCCAGCCGGACAAGTCTGTGGTGGTGGTCACCGGTGACGGTGAGTTGCTCATGGGCTTCGGTGCACTGGCCACGGTCGCGCTGCAAAAACCCGCCAACCTGACCATCGCCGTACTCGATAACGGGCACTTTGGCGAGACCGGCATGCAAGTCAGCCACGCCGGTTTCGGTATTTCCCTGGACCAGGTGGCGAAGACCTGCGGTTTCAGCTGGACCGACGAAATTCGCGACATGGAAGGCGTACACAACCTGCGCGAACGCTTCGCTACCCGCGACGGCGTCAAGCTCGCAACGATCAAGATCAAAGCGGAAAACCCGCCGCGTGTACTGCCGCCCCGTGATGGTCACTACATCAAGAATCGCTTTCGTGCCGCGCTGGGTTTCAACCCGATCTGATTGCGCCCTGCCCGGACCCGGTCACGCAGGGCCGATGCCATGCGTGACGCGTTGAGGAGAATAATAATGACCGACCGCAACTCTGAAGAACTCAATGCCATCCGCGAGGGCGTACGCGCCCTGTGCGCTGAATTCGATGCCGCTTACTGGCGCAAAGTCGACGAAGAAAAAGGCTTTCCGGAAACCTTCGTCAAGGCCCTGACCGACGCCGGCTGGCTGGCGGCGATGATTCCTGTCGAATATGGCGGCTCCGGCCTCGGGCTGGCCGAGGCCTCGGTGATCCTCGAAGAAGTGAACCGCTGTGGCGGCAATTCCGGCACCGTGCACGGGCAGATGTACAACATGTTCACCCTGCTGCGTCATGGCAGCGAGGCACAGAAAAGCTACTACCTGCCGAAACTGGCCAACGGTGAATTGCGCCTGCAATCGATGGGTGTGACCGAGCCCACCACCGGCACCGACACCACCAAGATCAAGACCACCGCGATCAAACGCGGCGACAAGTACGTGATCAACGGACAAAAAGTGTGGATCTCGCGAATCCAGCATTCCGACCTGATGATCCTGCTGGCACGCACCACGCCGCTGGCCGAGGTGAAAAAGAAGTCCGAAGGCATGTCGATCTTCCTCGTGGATCTGCGTGAAGCCATCGGCAACGGCATGACCGTGCAGCCGATTGCCAACATGGTCAATCACGAAACCAACGAACTGTTCTTCGACAACCTGGAAATCCCCGCTGACAGCCTGATCGGCGAGGAAGGCAAAGGCTTCCGCTACATCCTCGACGGGCTGAATGCCGAACGCACCCTGATCGCCGCCGAATGCATCGGTGACGGTCGCTGGTTTATCGAAAAGGCCAGTGCCTACGCCCGTGATCGTGTGGTGTTCGGGCGCCCGATCGGGCAGAACCAGGGCGTGCAGTTCCCCATCGCCGAAGCCCACATCGAAATCGAGGCGGCTGACCTGATGCGCTGGCGTGCCTGCGAAGAATACGACAGCGGCATCAACGCCGGGGCCAGCGCCAACATGGCCAAGTACCTGGCAGCGAAAGCATCCTGGGAAGCGGCTAACGCCTGCTTGCAAACCCACGGCGGATTCGGCTTTGCCTGCGAATACGACGTCGAGCGCAAATTCCGCGAAACCCGGCTGTATCAGGTAGCGCCCATCTCTACCAACCTGATCCTGTCCTACGTTGCCGAACACCTGCTCGAGCTGCCGCGCTCTTTCTGATAACAAGAGAGATAAAAATCATGAGCCAGCCCAAAGGCCTCCGCCCGCTCGATGGCATGACCGTCGTCAGCCTCGAGCACGCTATTGCAGCGCCCTTCTGTACCCGACAACTGGCCGATCTCGGCGCCCGGGTGATCAAGGTCGAACGTCCAGGCACAGGCGATTTCGCCCGGGGCTACGATCAACGCGTCAACGGTCTGGCCTCGCACTTTGTCTGGACCAATCGCTCGAAAGAAAGCCTGACCCTGGACCTGAAGCAAGATTCGGCCACTGAGGTGCTGGACCGTTTGCTGGGCACCGCCGATGTGCTCGTGCAGAACCTGGCGCCCGGTGCGACCGCGCGTATGGGGCTGTCGTTTGAGGTGCTGCACCGGCGTTTTCCACGCCTGATCGTCTGCGACATTTCAGGCTATGGCGCCGGTGGCCCCTATGAGAAGAAAAAAGCCTACGACCTGCTGATCCAGAGTGAAGGCGGATTCCTGTCGGTCACCGGCGGCCAGGGTGAGGAAGAAATGGCCAAGGCCGGTTGTTCAATTGCCGATATCGCGGCCGGCATGTACGCCTACACCGGCATCCTGTCTGCGCTGTTGTTGCGTGAACGCACCGGTGAAGGCAGCCACCTCGATGTTTCGATGCTCGAAAGCCTGGTCGAGTGGATGAACTACCCGATGTACTACGCCTACGAGGGAGCGCCGCCGCCCCCGCGCGCCGGTGCTGCGCACGCCACCATTTACCCCTACGGCCCCTTCCCTGTCGGTGACGGCACCACGGTGATGCTGGGATTGCAGAACGAGCGTGAATGGCAGCTGTTTTGCGAGAAAGTGTTGCTTGCGCCTGAGTTGGCCCAAGACCCGCGTTTTTCGGCCAACTTCAAACGCGTCGAGAACCGCAACGCGCTCCGGGAACTGATCATTGAATCGTTCTCCACGCTCAACTTCGATGCGGTGATCGATCGCCTGGACCATGCGCAAATCGCTAACGCCCGGGTGAACGACATGCAAGGTGTCTGGGACCATCCGCAGCTTCAGGCCCGTGACCGTTGGCGAGCAGTCGAAACCTCTGCCGGCCCCATTCCGAGCCTGGTCCCGCCCGGCAGTAATAGTGCGTTCGAACCTCGCATGGATGCCGTGCCGGGCCTTGGCCAACACACCGAACAGCTGCTCAAGGAGCTGGGACTGGGGGCCGAGCGCATTGAACAAATGCGTGCCGCCGGTGCCGTCTGACTGCAACGATCAAAGTTTTTCGAGAGAACACTGCCCAATGAAGATCCTGGTAGCTGTGAAACGAGTGGTCGATTACAACGTGAAAGTTCGCGTGAAAGCGGACAGTTCCGGCGTCGATCTTGCCAACGTCAAGATGGCGATGAACCCGTTCTGCGAGATCGCCGTGGAAGAAGCCGTACGCCTGAAGGAGCAGGGTATAGCGACTGAAATCATCGTTGTCTCCGTCGGCCCGTCCACCGCTCAAGAGCAACTGCGCACCGCGTTGGCTCTGGGTGCCGACCGCGCCATCCTCGTCGAGTCCGCCGAAGACCTGACTTCCCTGGCCGTTGCCAAGCTGCTGAAGGCCGTTGTCGACAAGGAACAGCCCCGGCTGGTGATCCTTGGCAAACAAGCCATCGACAGCGACAACAACCAGACTGGCCAGATGCTCGCTGCATTGAGCGGCTACGGTCAGGGCACGTTCGCTTCGAAAGTCGAAATCAGCGGCGACAGCGTGGCTGTGACTCGCGAAATCGACGGTGGTGCGCAGACGGTTTCCCTGAAACTGCCGGCGATCGTTACCACCGACCTGCGTTTGAACG
>NZ_AKJO01000190.1:0-33078 GCF_000282295.1 Pseudomonas sp. GM33 | reverse complement strand
AAAGTTGCCGCTGGCGCCGTAATACAGATTCTCGACGTTGGCACTCAGGGTGTAGCTCGCCAGGTCGGTCCAGACCGTGTCGCTGCCGGCATCGGCAAGCTCGCGCATCCCTGATGACCCGCTGCATGACGACAATTCCTGAAAAAGTGCAGGCATCCGTCGGGATGCCCTGCGGGGTGAAAAGTTACTCTTCGTAGCCGAGGCTGAATTGCAGCTGATTGACCTTCTTCTGCAACGCTTTGAGCTCTTGCTGCTTGGCCGCCAGTGTCGCGGGTGTTGATTTGGTCGTTGGCGCCGCTTGTGAAGCCTTGAGCTGCTTCTCGAGGTCGGCAATCTGCTTCTGCACCTGGGCTTCATTGCCCCGCCGAGCCTTGAGCGAGTTCAGCAGTTGCGCCAGCGACTGATTCAGCGCCGCCTGGGATTTCTGCTGGCTGGCCAGATCAGTCTTGGTGCTGAGCTGCTGGGCCTGAATGTTCTCGTACACCTGACGGAACATTGCGTTTTGCTGACGGGACTCGCTCAGGGCCAGCTCCTTCTGCTTGACCTGATCGCTGTAACCACCGGAGTAGTCGCAGTTCATCTTGGTCAGCATGCTGCTGTCGCGATTGGTCGCATCGCACTCGCCAGGCTGGGTCGCGCAACCGCTCAGGGCAAGGACGGCAGTGATGACCATCAGTTGTCGTAGTGTCATGTGCTTAGCCCAGGGTGATTGCGGAGCGTTGGCTGTACAGAGCGTCGACTTCTTTCTGCAAGGAGACGACTTTCTGGTTCATTCTCTGAATGTTCATGTCCACCTGCCTGATCTCGGCGCTGGTGCCTTGTGAACGCTCGGCGTCTGCCACTTTGTTGTACTCGGTGACTTTGGTACGCATGTTGGCCAGGTCTTTACGCAGACGCGCGATGTCCGAGTCGATCCCGGCGATTTGTGCCTGAGCCTTGCTCTTGTCGACTTTCTTGTTGGCGATGTCCTTTTTGATCTGGGCAATTTGTGCCTGGTCATCATTGATCACTTGCTGAGCGGTCGCGGTACGGGCGATCACCTTCTGCGTGTCTTGTTCGACGTCGCTGTTCATCTTCGCCAAACGGGTGGTGGTGTCGGCGTATTCGGCGCGACGTTGATCCAGGTAATAGTTCGCGCCCATGGCCACGCCACAGGCGGTAATGCCGGCGGCGATGACGCACACGGTTTTGTTGCTGCTGTTGGACAGCGCGCAAGCGAGGATACCGACACCGGCGCCGACGGCGCAGGCCTGGTATCCGGACTTGCTGAAGAACTCTGCGTCATTGCCTTGGGTCAGGCGCGGGTCGGCACCGTCGCCTTCGCCTTCGCCGAGCATAGAGCTGCCGGTATTGGCGCAACCGGTCATTAACAGGCTGCCGGCGACAACGAAAGCGATCTGTAGCTTGAAGCGAGTCCAAAGGCTGCGCGACATGGTGAAACTCCTACGTAACGGTGTTGACGCGTTGTTATTGAGTGACGGTTTTGCAGCTGGTCAGCCAGGCTCCAGTGTCGATTTTCTGTTTTTGCAGAAATGCCTTCTGATTGGCCCAGTGGGTGCGCAAGTAAGGTTTCAGGTCTTGCAGCTGTTTGTTACGGGTGAGGATTTCTTCCATTACCGGGACTTGCGTTTCAAGCAGTGGCTGGCCGTACAAGGTAGCGGATTCCACCAGGCTGCTGGCGTAGTAACGGCTGAGTTTGTGCAGGCGATCCTTTTGCTCCGCGAGTTTGCCTTTACGCATTTCGCAACTGGCGTCTTTGTCCGCGCTTTCGCAATTGAGCTTGTAGTTCTTTTGCAGGAAGTCCACGTACTGGCCGTCGTCGAGCATCTTGGTGCAAAGGAACGCACCCAGGTTGAGACTGGCGCGAATCGCCTGATCGCGGGTTTCTTCCTGCTGCTGGTTGCTGGCGCGCAGCTGGTTTTCCAGAGCCTGGAGTTTTTCCTTCAGCGCTTTGTCTTCGACGCCCGAGGCGAGGCTGTTCAGGGATTGTACTGTGCCTTTGTTGGCGGATTCGGTTTCCTTGCTGCCGGTGCCGAGTTTCTTCCAGCTGTTTTCAATGCTGGCGACCCGTTCGCGAGAGGTGAGGGTCGGGGAGACCAGCACCAGTCGCAGGCCGGTGGTCTTGTTTTTCACCTGGCCTTCAGCATTGTAATATGGCTCCTCCTTGCGCAAGGCGGTCCGCAGGTCGGCCTGCGCGGTCAGGTAGTTGCCGCCACGGACGACGTAGCCGCCGGCCTGCCCGTGCTGGCGGTCAAGTTTGTTCAGGCGAAACGGCTCGAACATCATTTCGTCGACGTTGCCGAGCATGTCATGCAGGCCCAGCGGGTTGGGCTTTTGCAGACCGGTCAATTGCACTTTGCCGTTGGACGATTGTGCCCCGGCGAACCACTCGTAGGCGTTTATGCCTTCTGGCATCGGGTAGTGCGTGTCGCGGAATTCAGCAGCACCGACTTCCAGCCCGCCGCGCGCGGCGAACTCCCACTCGACTTCGGTCGGCAGCCGCAAGAAGCCCTGCGCGCCGTCTTCCTTGGGCAGCTTGCCGGCGGCGTTTTTGCGCAGCCACAGGTTGTATTTGTCGGCGGCGTCGATGGCTTGCACCCAGCTCACCGCCGTTTGCGGCACGCGCATCTTGGTGGCGGCGGTGGGGCAGGTTGTTTCGGTCAGCGCGGCGTATTGCAACTGACTCATCTCGTACTTGGCCATCAGGTAGTAGCGGGATTTTTCGTTCTTGGCCCCGGTAAAACTGCCGGCGATAAAGGTCGGACGGGTCTGTTCGACGTAGCCGTATTCCGCACCGTCCTGGCCGATGTTGATCGGATAGTCGTCGAGCGGACCGGCGACCGGGATGAACACCTTGCGGAACACCATCGAGCCTTCGCAAGGCATTGGCAGCACCACGTCGGAGGCGTCGGGCATCGGGTTGTAATATTTCTCTTCCCAGCCCGCCGCCGAGGTGTCGAGCACGTAGCCGAGGCTCAGGGGCAACAGCAGGCCAAAACGTTTATAGCTCACGCAGACTCTCCGCAGGTTGGATGTTGATGGCGCGCAGTGCGCCGATCACGGCCACCAGTGCAGCGACCAAAAAGGTCAGGAGCAGGGCGGCCAGGCCATGCCAGACAGTGATGTGGCAAACAAAGGTGCCGGTGGCCTGGCTGCTGCCGAGCAGGTAGTCGAACAAATGACTGCCCGCGGTATAAAACCCCAGCCCGCCAACGTAGCCGACCAGGCTCAGCAAGAGCGCTTGCAGGACCACGAAGCCGCCGACGGCCCTGCGTTTGAAACCCAGCAGACGCAGGACCGCCAGGCTTTTGCGCTTACGGTCGATGTTGGCCAGGAACGCGCCGACCATCGACGCCACACAGCCGATCAGCGCCGCCACGGCGATCACACTGAAGATCAGCCCCAGCACATGGTTGATGGCTTTGACGTTGTCGATGTCGGCCAGTCGGCTCGAGGTTTCGATATGTTGTTCGTTGAGCCAGCGTTCCAGCGATGCGACCTGATCGATGTCGCGCGCATACACGCGGGCGCGGGCATACAGCGGTTGCAAATTGCCCTGAGGCTTGCCGGTGGCGATACCGAACGCACTGACCTGATAACCGTCGCGAAAGCGCTCCAGATCCAGCAACAACGGCGGAGCAACAAACCCGGCCGCGCGACCGAAACGGGAGCCGTCGAGCACGGCCAGTACCGTCAGCGTCATTTCGCCACGTTCATTGACCCCATCCAGGCGGCGCAAGGCCCGCAGTTGCACGCTGTCGCCGACCTTGGCCTGCAAGCGTTGCGCGGCGCTGGCGCTGAGGATCACTTGATTGCCGACGGGGTTGAGTGACGCCAGGTTCAGTTGCGGGTCGCCCGGCTCGGTGGCAATGATTTCCGCACCTTCGACAAACCGTTGCATGCCGATCAGCAGGTCAGCCTGGGTATTGAGCGAGCGGGTCTGGCCGAGGGCAAAACCAGTCTCGGGGCGTAGGCGTAAACGCTCTATCCAGGCCGTGTCGTAGTTGCCGTTGCTGAGCATCTTCACTTCAAGGTTGCGCGGGTCGCGCAGCAGTTCGTCCTGCAGCTGGCTGACCACCCCGTGCTTGAGCCCGAACAGCAACAACAATGGTGCGATCACCGCCACCAGGGAGGCGGCGATACACAGCGAGACCTTGCGGTCGTGCCAGAGGTCTTGCAGCGCCAGTGAGCCCAGCAGGTGCAAGCGATCAATCCATCGGTTCAAACAGAGTCTCTCCCTGATGGCTGACAGCGCCGAGTCGAGGCAAGCCGAAAACCTTCAGCAAGGCCCAGTCATGGGACACAACGAGTGCACTCAGGCCCATGCTCGACACCAGGCTCAACAGCAACTCGAACAAGCGCCGGGCACTGTGAGGGTCGAGCGCGGCGGTCGGCTCGTCGGCCAGCAGCAGCAGCGGTTCATGGGCAATCGCACGAACGCAGGCCACGCGCTGGCGTTCGCCGATCGACAGGGCCTGAGGTTGTTGATCCAGCAACCCTTGCAGGCGCAACACGTCAACGGCGTGGTCGATGTGCTCGCTCTTTGCCGGCATCCCGAGTAAACGGCGCGGCAGGCTGATGTTGTCACGCACACTCAGGAACGGCAGCAAGCCGCCGCTCTGCAAAATGAATCCCAGATGCCGTGAACGCACCGCTGCAAGAGCCGGCTGGTCGTCAGCGGCCAGCAGCTGGGCAATATCCTGAGCGTGCGTCGGGCCCAGGCGAAAGCGCTCGAGTTCCACCGGTGCGAGCAACAGGCCGATGGCTTCGAGCAACGTGCTTTTACCGCTGCCGCTCTCGCCGGTGATGGCGAGGATTTCTCCGACGCCGACCTGTAAGTTCGGTAGTCGCACGTGATGAGCCTGTGCGCCTTCACCACGGCGCACCAGCAGGTTCTTGATATCGAGCATGGGCGTCTCGTTAAGGCATCATTTCCAGTGGTACGGGGTAGACGTTGTCCCGCGCATCACTGTCTTTGGCTAAAGCTACCCAACGGTCGACATCGGCGTTGTAACGCTGGTAATGCCGCAGTTTGGTGTTCAGCGTGCGGATGAATTTTTCTTGTGCCAGACCGTCCCAGCTCTTCCAGGTCTCTTCATCCAGGTTCAGCACTTCACTCTGATAGGGCAGGTCTTCGAGGTATTCACCGAGGACGCCCATGTCCGCCAGTTTGGCGCTACTGTTCTGTTTGAGCTGATTGGGATCGGCGCCCATGGTCGCTGCCACGGAACGCAGGCGATCGAACATTTCCGTCGGTGAAATCAGGCCTTCGTTGGCGGCATCGAGAATCTGCTTCATCACGTCGCTCAAGTCGCTGAGCTGTGACTTGGTCAGCAATACCCGCACGTCGGTGGTCGGGATGTTCTGCTTGATCAGATCGCGGTCGGTGATCCACGCCTTGAACACTGGTGGGGCTTTGCTGTTGGTCTTCTCGCCGAGATAGGCGAGTTGCATGGCGTGGCCGATCAGCGCCGCGTCTTCGAGCATTTTCTTCTCGGCCGGATCCTGCTTGGCGTTCGCCGCGCTGCCGATGGCGTCTTCGCCCATATAGGCGGCTTTCACTTGTGTCGTGATCGCCCCGGCCAGAGCGTCAACCTTGCGCCCGAACTCCTGCACATCGCCAGCGTTCACCGGGTAGTAAAGCGAGGTGTTGGTGCCAGGGTAGGTCGACAGGTTCTTGTATTGCGCTTCAGCCTTGGCGTGGTCCTTGGCTCCGGCCGGGGTTTTCAGGTGCAGGGTGTAAATGGCCACGCCCGGGTTGGCGGCTTCGATTCGCACCTGTGCGGCGCTCAAACCGGTTTTCGACAGCTTGTCGTCGCCTTCGATGGCACCCGCATCGGTGATCAGCACCACGTAGCGCGCGCCGAACTGGCTCCAGTCGACCTTGTCGATACTCTCCATGACGCCGGCAAACGAGTCTTCATCGAAGCTGCTGCTCGACACGGTGGCCTGTTTGAGGTCGGCGATCTTGGCGAAAAAATCGGCGCTGTCTTTCACCTTGGTAGGGTCGGCGTACATCTTGGTAGTGTATTCCAGGCCCGGCACCGCTTGGGTGTTGGAGCGGAAAGCCACCAGGCCGAACTTGACCTGCTTGCCGAGATTCTGCGCTTCGATCTTCTGGTAAACCTTGCGGATCGCCTCGCGGGTGCGGTCGATGTAGGGGTCCATCGAGATCGTCGAGTCGATAACAAATACTACGGCCGCACTGAATTCCTTCAGCTGGTTGGCCTTTTTCTCTTCGGATTCCTTGCTGCCGGCAGCGCTGTTTGCAGCACCGCCCTTGGCGTTCTTGTCATCCGGCTTGCTGACGGAGGCGACGTTGAGCAGGCGCGTGCGAAAACCGCTTTCGGTCATGACTTCTTCGCCACTGAGCACCGGCAGCAGGTAGAACTGCTTTTGCAGGTCGACGAAGTATTCCGGTTCTTCAGCCAGTACGCCCGGTGCTTGCTGGCCCTTTTTCAGCGTGGCCCGCAGCGGCGCGACTTTGCTGACCGGGTCCGGTGCATCAAGGATGCCCTCGACGGTGGCGCGGTCCTTGAAGAACAGCAGCCGGTCGCGGTTGGCCGGGTTGGTGAAGGCCAGCGTCAGCTGCATCTTCCAGTCGGTGGTGCAGCTGGCAGGCAACCAGCCAATGGTTTTGCCGTAGCTGTCGGGGCCGACTTTCAGCCATTCGACGTTCTTCGCTTGCGCACGTTCGTACACATAAAAGCGGCTGAAGACCGGTTGTGCGTCACCTTCGGCCCCGCCCGCCGTCGGGCTGATTTTGCAGCCCGGTGTGGTCAGCACCCGTTGAAACAAGGTCTTTTTACCGGCCTGGATCAGCGGTTTGTCATCGGCCTGGGACAGCGGGCTAATGCACAGCGCGAGCAAGGCGGCACCGCTCAGCAGGAATCGACTCAGGGGTGAACGCATCACTTCTGCAACTCCTCGAAGCGCTGCTTGGCTTCGGCGTTGTTCGGGTCCTGGGTGAGGATGGTTTCATACCAGTAGGCGGCGGTGGCGTTGTCCGCAGCCGGGAAGCACTCGCTGGCCTTCAGGTATTTTGGGTCGTATTCGCGGGCATAGGCGTTGGCGATCAACGTATCACCGGCCTGGGCACGGTTGGCGTACAGACGCTGGGCGACGCCGCAGTGTTTACCGGCCTTGGCCTGGTTGATGATCTCCAGCAACTTCGCACTGTCGGGTGCGGCCTTGATGCAGGTCTGGACGAAGGTCAGTTCGGGCAGGCTGTTCATGCTGTCGAGGGTGCAGGCTTGGGCATCTGCGCCGGCTGGTGCGGAACCAGCGGCTGTGGCCACTGGAGCAGGCGTCGGGGTGCGCTTGTAGAACCAGAATCCGGCGCCCGCCGCCAGCAGCAACACCACAATCAACAGACGGATCAGGCCTCTGTTGCTTTTTTTCACCGGTGCGGGAGGCGGCGTATAGGCGGGCTCGGTGAGTACCGACTCCAGCTCCACTTCTGGCTCGGTGGTGGACAGGGTTAGCTCAGGCAGCTCTGGGATCTCCGGTGCCGGTGCGCTCGGCGCCGTCAGTTCGGCACCGCCGTAAGTCGAGCGTGTCTGACCGCCAGCCGTGGACGGCAGCACGCCAACGCCTGGGCGAACCACGCCTTTGTCGGTGTGGCCTTGGCTCTGTTCGCGCAGTTCGATCTGGAATTGCGAGTTGGCGCCGCCTTCCAGCAACGGGTCGACCACCTCCGGGCCGACCTGCGTTTCCAAAGCTTCGCCGTTGGCCGTGAGGTTGAAACGCGAGACCTTGAACCAGAATGGATTGTTGCTCCAGGCCTTGCGGTCCTGGAGGTAAAAACCGTCCTGGTTGCGCTGAATGGAAAACTCCAGCTGTTGCTCACCACCCTGCCATTTCTTCACAGTGAAACGGGCCTGGCCAGGCACATTGGGCTCTAACGCGAGCAGGTCGACACGAATTGGCATTGCTTATCTCGCTGTGAAGGCTGTGAGCACGTGGCCCAGCCGTTCGTTCTGTTCAGGGGTAATTTCACGTCCGGCACCATGGCCGGCATTGTCTTGCGTGATGTAGGCCAGGCCCGAGAGCCAGTCGCCGAGATACAGCTGTGCCTGATTGGCTGGTTGCGCCGGCAGCACCGGCACTTGTCCCGGGCCAATGTCGGCATAGAACGAAAACAAAGGCGCCTTGGCTCCGGCGCGGCTGTTCGGACGCTCGTTCACCGGCTTCTGGAGGTAGCCGAACCAGGATACGAAATCACGCAGAACACGTTGCACTTCCAGTACCTGGCGCTCGACCAGTTGATCGCGTCGCGCGCCACTTTGTGCGCGCTTGAGGACGGCGCGGCTCAGTTGCCCCGGCAAGTCCTGGCGATAGCCGGCGGTGATCAGTTCATCGACCACCGCTTCCAGCAAGGCCTTTTCAAGCCCCAGCAGGTTGAGCAGACTTTGCCGGGTGGTCAGTTCACGCAGGTGCGCGATCCAGGCCTTGAATGCCGCTTTGGCAAAACGGTGCTCGTTGCTTTGCAACTCGGGCGCCGGGGTGCCGGTTTTGATGCTGATCGGCGCATCGTGGCTCAGGTCGTCACTGAAATCGAAATCGAAACCGGCGTCGTTGCCATATAGGCTCTGGCTCGGTGTCGGGGCAGCCGGTTCGTCTTTCACGACGGACTCGTCATCGGTTTCGTACACACCGCTGAGATACAGGTCGCGGACCTCTTCGCTCGGTATGTCGAGTTGATCGATCAACTCACCGAGCACCGCCGGACGACGGCCGAGGCCCGTCAGGATCATCTGCGACTTGGCTTTCTTGGCGGCTGCGGCGCCGTCGCCGTCGGCGTGGTACCAGGTGCTCAGGCCGTGAGTGGTCAGGCCTTCGAGGCATTCGCTCAATTGCTCGCGGATGCGCTGCAATTTGAATTCGATATTGGCCACGCCTTTGAAACTGCCGCTGAAGTGGCTGATGCCACCGTCATCGTTGCGCAGCATTTCTGCCCAGGCGTTGGCCGGGTTCTTGATGTGTTTGCACACCAGAGCGTTGCTGGCGAAGCTGGTGCCCAGCGCGCTGACACGTTCCTGATAGATGGCATTGAGGCCGGTTTCTGCGCCGGTCGCGTCTTGCCCGATGAACGCCGCGTCCATACGCGGTTTGCGCACCAGGTAGGTGTTCTGGAACGGTGTGCCGGCCCAGTCGTTCATCCAGCTCAGGCTGCCGAAGCGCTCCAGCATGGTCAGTTTGACCATACCGTTCCAGCTCTCGTCGTACTGATCGGGTGTCAGGCTGAGAGAGTTGGTAATGCGCAGGTCTAGCATGGTCAACGCCCAGATCAGGCCGGTGTCGCGTTTACTGCGCGCGGCTGAGTCGGCGCCCTGGGTCTTTTCGATCCAGCGGGTCAGCACCGGGCCCACGTCGTTGACGTCACTTTGCTTGGTCGTGCCTGTGCAGACCACCAGCGCGTTCATTTCCTGGTTGTCGGTATAGCGTTCGAACAGATAGGCAACCTTGCCGCGCAGGATCAGCTGGGAAACCGAGTTGTCCTTGGCGGTGGATTGCGGGTCGTGGGAATCGGCGATCTCGTGCAGTTTCTGGCGTCCGCGATAACCGGGGAAGTCCAGCAAGTCGACCTGATTGACGATGTCATCCACCGGCGCTTCGATCAGGCGAAAGGTCATTTCGGCGGTCAGTGCCGCCAGTTGCGCGACGGGAACCGCCTGACTGTTTTGCAGCCGATCGCCCACTAGCGGTCGAACGTCGATCGGTAAATCCAGCGGGCTGCCGAAACGTTCGAGGATATCGACGTTCATGATGCTGTCGCGCTGGCTGTAGGTGTCGTTGTCGAAGCTCACCAAGGCCTTCAGCGGTGCGAACACCGTCTCGGGCAGGCCCAGCTTGTGCAGAGCGCCGGCCAGTTGCTGGTACACGCGGGTCAACTCGCTTTGCTCACCCCAGAGGATCGAAAACAGCTCGGCTCGTTCCTGGAAATTCAGGCGTGGCACCAGTTGCAACGCTGTGGGCCAGTACAGGTGCTCAAGTTTTTTTACCGAGTTGCGGAAATTGTCGCGCAGGTAATCCCACAGCGACACCAGATCGTCGGCATTGACCCCCGTTTGCAGCGACCCGGTTTCGCGGCCTTCGAACGGTTTGAGCACGCGCTGGATGCGATCTTCGTCGATCTCGTAGGAAATCCGTTCAAGGTCGAAATCCTTGAACCAGGCGTTGGCGAGAATCTTCGCCAGCTCGATTTCCTTGAACAGCGTAAGTTCTACCGGGAATTCCTTGTCCTGGCTTTCCGTCGCCCGACGGCTGAAGCGCGTTACCAGGCCAGTGGCTTCCTTGCCACCACCCACTGGGTTGATGTGCTTGATGAAGTCCAGGCGCTGGTCGCCGAACTCGGTTTCCAGCTTGCCGTTCTGACCGGCGGCGAGGGCCGAAATCAGGTACGACTTGCCCGCCTGGGACAAGCCGAAAAAGCCAATGGTCATCGGCGTACAGGCCACGCGACCGAGGCTTTGGGCCAGGTTGCGGGCGCGGTGCAGGCGGATGTTCAGGTTGTCGGCTTCGCTGTCCAGGCGCGGCGCATTGCCGCGCGTCTGGCCAATCCAGTCCAGCGCCTGACCGGCGCCTTCATAAACAGCGGCCCAACTGGCAGAGAGCTGAGTTTGATCGGGGGTCAGATCGTTCATTTGCGTTTCACACTTCCACTGTCGAGCCAGTACTTGGTCTCGCTCAGGCCGGCGTCGAGCATGGTGTTGAGTTCCAGTTCGAGGTCGCTGCGCGGGTTGAAGTTGACGTTGTTGCTGTTGGATTCGATGTCGCGAACCGAGAGACGGTCGCTGACCAGATCCTGCTTGCGCGTGTATTTGTCCGCCGGTTTGACCTCGAACCGCACCTTGAGCATCGGCGCGCTGCCGTTTTCACCGATTGCGCGGGAAAACTTCTCCCGACCAGCCTTGGTGAATCGCAAGGTATACAGCGGCGAGGCGGCCCAGCGGTCGGTGGCCAGCTGGCGGAAACCGAGGCGCAGATCGCCGCGCATTTCCAGCTGGGGTGTGTCGGCGGCATCGCCAACGCCAACGCCAATTTCCGGCAGCTTGATTTTGTAATCTTCGGACTGGATGTCGCGGTACAGCACGTCCGCATCCTTGATCACGTTGTTCAGGTCGATGACGCCGATGTGCTTGACCGTCGAATACGGCTTGAGTGCCGAAGCACGGAAGTAGAAGTTCGGCACGCTGTGGTTGGCGCACAACAGGCAGAGCATGGCGCCGACCGAGGCGGTGCTTTTCGGGTCGTCGATCCGGCCGTTCTTGTGAAACGGATACCAGCCGCCGGTGCGGTAGTTTTGCAGCGCCAGAATGCGTCCCGGTGGCAGTGGCAACACCTTGCGAATGAACGCCTGGATGCCAGGCAGGCGCGAAGGACGGCCGGTCAGCAGCAAGACATCGCACGGGTACTGCGCGGCCACCTCACACAGCGCACCTAGGATCTTGGTGATGTTGATCTGGTCGTTGAGGAAGGCGGCGTGGAGCTTTTGCAGGTCGAAGCTGATTGGTGCCGCATTCAGGTCGAAACCACTCTGACCGCCGACATCGCGGCGCACGGCAGCATTGACGTAGTCAAGCACGCTCTTGCTGATCGCGTTGTCACCGAGCAATTGGCGGTAGCTTTGCGGGGTGACTTCTTGTGGGACCTGCGGATCGTAATGCTCGTACGCCTTGAGCAGCGCCAGGCCCAGTGGTGCGAACACCTGCAGGTTCAATTGTTGACGCAGGATCATGTCCTGGGCACTGACCGATTCATCGCCACACAGCCTTGACATCAGCGAGTCCGGGGCTTTCACGCCAGCGTTCTGCAAGGCCTTCTCGAAACTTGGCAGGATGAAGTCCTGAATCACGTCCAGCAAGATGTCGTCGCCGGCCACCTTGAAGCCATCGCGAAAACGCTGCTCGGGCACGATGTGCACGTTGCTGCCGCTGCCGGTATTTCCCGCACGGTCGAGGCGATAGTCGGTGATCACCAGGTCGGTGGTGCCGCCGCCGATGTCGATGGTCGCGAGGGTGATGCGTTGGCGATCGGTCTTGTCCGGTCGGGCGATGGTGTCAAAAAACTCCTCCGGGTGACCGGCGAAGTTCTCGTTGACCTCGGTGTACAGGTACACCAACTGGCCGCAGGACGCTTCGTCCCATTCCACGCGGATACTCGGGATCGGCGTGCGAGGGCTGACGGCCTGATCCTGATGTGGATCTTCCTCGCCGGCATGCCAGCCGAGGCTTTTCCACACCAGGCCGATGGCTTGCAGCATGCGTTCGTTGAGGATGCTGCGCTCGGCCTGCGGCATACCCGGCGGCACGGTCAGGGTAACGCTGTTGAGTTGGCGCGGCACGCGGGTGTGCCCCTGGCGCGAGCGCTGGGCCGGGCTGTTGATTTGCGACAGCGCCTGGGCCAGCACTTCGGCGAGCATGAAGGTCATCAGCGAGCTGCGTGAGTAACGCGGCATGAACACCGGCAGGCGATCGTCTTCTTCGAGGCTGTAAAGCGCCTCGCCGGTTTCGTTGATCAGATGCGAGAACGGCGCGGCGGTGGCGTACGGCTCGTTGTCGGTCTTGATGTACGAGCAGTTGAAACGCCAGCCGTGGCCATAGGCGTTTTCGTCCCACAGATAGCGTTTCGGGCTGGACAGGCCGGTGGAGCCTTCGGTACCGCGACGACGGCTGGCCAGACGGCTGGCCTCATTGCCGACACGGGCAATCGTTGCCCATTGGAACGCGTCGTGACGGCCGCTCTTGACCGAGCAGTGGTCCTTGCCGAAGTACGGCTGCGCGAATTCCACGCGGCTTTCGAACGGCAGATTGTAGGTGTGTTCGGGGGTGATCAAGTCGCGCAGTTCCAGCACGTAGTTCTGCTTCAGCCCGGAGCCGGCCTGGCCGTGGTTTTCGATCAGGATGCCGCAGGTGCGCGAGTTGCCGACATCCAGCACCAGGTCCACCGGAATCGGTTTGACCAGGCCATTACTGTCGTTGGCGACCACTTTCAGCTCGGGGATTTCAACTTTCGCCCGGGCCGTCGACTGCTGGGCGGCTGACGGCGTGCTCAACAGGCTGAGTAAGTTAAGGTAGTGCGCCAGGTGATAGCTGGCGCGAATATCGGTGTCCAACTCTGCGCGCGGACGGTGGGCATTGCCCTCGTTGAACACTTCCAGCAACCACTCGTTGACCCACGGCTGCGCCAGGAACCAGCGGGTTTCGCTGGCCTTTGTCGCCAGTTTGAAAGACACACCGGAGCTCATGTCTTCTTCGTTTGGCGCCAAGTAAGCAGTGCCGTCACGCTTGGGCATCACGCGGCTGTCGAAGGCCATTGTCAGGCGGTGGGTGTTGCCGTCGATGTCGGGTGTCGCCAGTTTCACCAGACGCATGCGCGACCAGTTGGTCGGACCTTCATCGAAGCGATGGGGCGGCATGAAGCGGAAAAACGGGATCGGCAGCCAGATACCGTCGAGCAATTCGAGGCTGCTTTTCATGTCGATGCTGAACGCAGGTTTGGCTTTTTCAACCTTTTCCGGTTCGGGCTCGTAGAAAAAGAAGTCTTTCTCTTCGTTGTACGCCAGGCGGCAGATCAGCCCGCTGATCATCGGAGCGAATTCGCCGGCCGGTTCCTTGCGGGGATCCAGGCGCAGGGCGAAATCCATGAACTGGATGCCGGTGTCGCAGACCAGCGTGACGGTGTCTTCGAATTGAGTGACTTCAGGCAACATGTCGGGTTATTCCGTTTTCTCGGCAGCTTGCCGCATGGACATGGGGAATTGTTCTTTTCCGTAACCGCCAGTGCAGTCCGCGACCGTGGTCGCCCCTGGGCGGCAGTTGACCTTGGGCATTTCGTAAGTGCTGCCATCGCCGCACACGGCCTGGCCTTGGCTGTCGATGGCCAGGCTGCCACCCTTCATGGTAGCGCTTACCGGTCCGCTGCATTTGGAACCGTCGGCCTGGTGTACGGTGACTTGGCCCTTACCGTCCTTGAGCTGGTATTCCAGACGCAGCGGTTTGCCGGTCCGGCGGTCTTGTATCCCGGCGCCTGCGTTGTACTGACCGTCGAGGAACTTGGCGGCACCGTCGGCGGCGTCTGGCGGGATGCTCAGGGGAGGGCCGGCTTTTGCGGCTGCGGATTTTTCGGCCTCGGGCGATGTGACATCCGGCGGCGCGGTTTTGTTTTCGGCTGCCGGGTCTCTGGCTGGGTCTTTGCTCAAGTCGGCGGGTGCTGCGTCAGCCTCGTTGCCCTCGACGGCTGGCGATTCCACGCCTTGGGCTCCAGTCACAGCGGTGCCCGTTCCAGTGGTGGAGCCTATAACTGAGCCTGTCACCGGAATGCCATTGAGCGTCGTGACATTGCCGGGCAGTTGCGGCTCTTCCAGTTGTTTTTCCACCGGAACGATGCCCTCAGGCAGCAGGTCCACCGCCACTAATGGAATCGGGACGCAACCGCGCAGGCCGAGCAACAGCCACAAAAGGAGCAGCAGGAGCGGCAGCAGCAACAGCCACCACCAACGACGCCACCACGGACGGGCCACCACGGGCACGACGGGTGGAACAACAGGCGCTTCGACTACGGGTGGCAGCGGCGGAACCTGATAGAGGCAGTGCAGGGGATCGCGATTGAGGTCGGTACCGGCGTGCTCGAACCCCCAAAAAGTCAGCACCGGTTTGCCTTGCACCAGGTAGACGAAGTTTTCGTCGGGGATATGAATGACGCGCTTGAGCAACTTGCCGAACACGGCTTTATCGCCTTGCTGCTGTTCGCCGGAATCAGTGCCCAGGAAACGCTGGCTCAATTCCTCGAGTGCGATCTTCAGGGCTTCAAGTTGGCGGCGGGCAGGGGCGCGTTCTTCTTCTGTCGCACTGCTCCACGGAATCACATCGCCGTCGAAGGCGCTGTACCAATCGATCTGATTGCCGAGTTCATCGCTTTGAGGGATGGCCAGATGATCGACCAAATCGGGGTTCTTGCGGCGAATGGCTTCGCGCAATTGCAGGGCTGCCCGGTAGACCGGTTGACCTGTTTCGCCGAGGGCAGTGAATGACCCGCTCTTACCGCTGCGTAATAGTGCCCCGCGCATTCAAACTCCATACGATCCGTTGCGCAAAAATGACAGACAAAACTGTCTGTACCTGCTCCTGCAGTTAGCGGGCGACCTTAATGCCATAATGATATCGCCATCAATCTGCCAGAGGCTCAAACCTTATGAGACTAACGTAAGCGCGCGGAGGTTGCATAAGGTCAATTTTAATTGGCTTGGGAAGGCTCGGGTGTAAGCTTTTTTAAGCTGATGAATCGTTTCATCAGCGCTATAAAAAATGCACAACTCCAAGAAAGGCTTTCCCCATGATCTCGCTCAAACTCCTCGTCGCTCTTGCCGCGCTGTCCGCCTCCCACGCCATGGCCTGGGATTACGTCCTGCTGACACCGACAAAGCCGCCCAGAGCTGGCAGATCACCAGCCAGCAACTCGGCATAAAAACCGACAAACCCTTCAGCGTTGCCCTGCGCACTTTGCACGGCGGTCGGCAGGAGGGCGTCGGCATCGTCGACATCGATAACGGCACGATGAAACTTTCGGTAGTGCCTACTCGCGGAATGAACGTCTTGCAGGCCTCGGTCGGCAGTGTGCGCATGGGCTGGGATTCGCCGGTCAAGGAAGTGGTCAACCCGTCCTTCAGCGAACTCAGTGGCCGCGGTGGCTTGGGCTGGCTCGAAGGTTTCAATGAGCTGGTCACCCGCTGCGGCTACGAAAGGGTCGGTCATCCCGGCATGGACTACGGTGAACTGCTGACCCTGCACGTCCGCGCAGCCAACATTCCGGCCAACAAAGTCACCCTGCACATCGATGACAAACCACCATACGCCATCAGTCTGCGTGGCGAGCTGAAAGAGCGGGTATTCAAGAAAGTCGACTTTTCCGTGGCGACCGAACTGGTCATCGAACCTGGCAGCGTAGTGTTCGCGCTCAACGATACCCTGACCAACAACGGCGACTATCCGAAGGAATACCAGGCGCTGTATCACAGCAACTTCAGCACGCCGTTCCTGGAACAGGGCGCCCACTTCGTTGCGCCGGTGAAACAGGTCTCACCGTTCAACGACAAAGCCAAAGGCGATCTGCCAGATTGGCAAACCGACCGCGCACCGACCAAGGACTACGACGAGACGGTTTACAACGTGGTGCCGTATGCCGATGCCAAGGGCTATACGTTGACCGTCTTGCACAACAATGGCGGCAGCCTGGGGGCGGTCGGGTTTCAATACTCAAACACTGCCCGTGTTCTCTGTATGGAAAAACACTGATACCCAGGGGCAGGACTATGTCACGGGGCTGGAACCGGGAACGAGTTTTTCCTACAACCGCCGGTATCAGCGGCCACTGAACCTGGTGCTGACGATTGGGCCGAAGGAACAGAAGCAGTTCCGGATCAGTTACGGCTTGCTGGCGGATAAAGCAGCTGTGGATTAGGCGTTGAAGCAGGTGAGCGAGACTCAGGGTGGGCGGGAAGCTGAGATGCGGCAGACGCCGTTGGTTGATCTCACCAAGGGGTGACGCTGACTAGAGTGTTGCCGGCCGATATTGCAGCGCTTCGGCCAAGTGTTCACGGGTGATACCATCGACTTGCTCAAGGTCCGCCAAGGTGCGAGCAACCTTGAGCAGCCGATGGGCCGCTCGCAGTGACAAGGTCAGCCGTTCACACGCCGTTTCCAACCAGGTTTCGTCAACTGTGGATAACTTGCAGTGTCTGCGCAGGCCCGGCAAATCGAGGAACGCATTGGCACAGCCTTGGCGCTTTTGTTGCCGTTCTCGTGCATCGGCAACCAACCTGGCGGCGGTGGCAGTATCGTCGTCGGGATTCAACGCAGGATTTAACGCCGTGGCTTCGCGTGCAACCGTAAGGTGCAGATCGATACGATCGAGCAGCGGCCCCGACAGTTTGTTGCGATAGCGCTGCACCATGTCCGGCGTACAGGAACAGCGGCCGTTCGGTTCGCCGAGATATCCACAGGGGCAGGGATTCATCGCTGCGACCAGTTGAAAGCGCGCCGGGAAGCGTACGCGGTCCTTGGCGCGGGAAATCACTATGTGGCCGGACTCCAGTGGCTCTCTCAATACCTCCAATACCTTGCGATCAAATTCCGGGAGCTCATCGAGGAACAGTACACCGTGGTGGGCGAGGGTGATTTCGCCCGGTTGTGGTTTCGAGCCGCCACCCACCAGTGCCGGGCCGGAGGCGGAGTGATGGGGTTGGCGAAACGGTCGTTGCGGCCAATGACTCAATGGCACACAACTGGCGACTGATAGAATTGCCGCAACTTCCAGTGCTTCACTCTCGGCCAGTGGTGGTAACAACCCCGGCAGACGACTCGCCAACAATGTTTTTCCCGTCCCCGGCGGTCCGCTGAACAGCAAGTTATGAGCCCCCGCAGCCGCAATCAACAGCGCACGCTTGGCCGCCAGCTGCCCTTGCACCTCATTCAGGTCGGGATAAGGTTTGCTGGCGCAGAGCAGTCCATCGGAAGCATAAGGCTCGATCGGTGTATGCCCGTTGAAATGTGCGACGGCCTCCAGCAAGTGGTCAACGGCAATCACTTTCAGTCCCGACGCCAGGCACGCTTCCTCAGCGTTCGCCCGTGGCACCATCAGCCAGCGCCCGGCCTTGCGTGCCGCTAACGCCGCGGGCAACACCCCTCGAACTGCCCGTACCGCACCTGACAGGGCCAACTCCCCCAAACACTCCACGTCATCCAGTGTCAGCGTCGGCACCTGCACGCTGGCCGAGAGAATCCCCAGGGCAATCGCCAGATCGAAGCGCCCGCCATCCTTGGGCAAATCCGCCGGCGCCAGATTCAGCGTGATCCGTCGCGCCGGAAATTGCAGCCCCGAATTGATGATCGCACTGCGCACCCGGTCCTTGCTTTCCTTCACCGCCGCCTCGGGCAGGCCGACCATGGTCAGGGATGGCAGGCCGTTGGCCAGATGAACTTCTACGGTGACGGCGGGTGCCTCGACGCCCACCTGGGCGCGGCTGTGGACTATGGAGAGGGACATGGTCGTTCCTTGAGCTAAACGGGGGCCGCTTCCTGCGGGTTTTTGAAGGGTAGTTGTGTGTTGGTGTTTTCGCGTGACGGCAGGGGTAGGGAAACTATCGCAGGATATTGCCTGCGCTGAAGTGCGAGACGATCAATGAAGGCTTTGAGGAGTCGAGCAGGTAGTCCTTTTCCTAAAATGTTGAAAGGTCACTGAGAGTCACGCCCTCTTGGTTGCATTTGGCAAGTCAGCTTATACACTCAAGATTAATGCATAACGTTAAGCTTTAAATTATGATCGTTAGCTTTAAGTGTTCTGAGACCGAGTACCTGTTTCGCAACGGTAAGACCCGTATGTGGTCAGCCATTCTGAGCGTCGTGGAACGAAAGCTGACGATGCTTGATGCTGCTGCCGTGTTGATAGACCTTCGATCCCCGCCGGGTAATCGCCTGGAGGCGCTGGAGGGGAATCGAAAGGGTCAGTACAGCATTCGTATCAACGCTCAATGGCGAATTTGCTTCATTTGGGGTCCTAACGGACCAGAGAATGTCGAAATCGTCGATTATCACTGAGGTGAGTAATGACTAAGAATGGTATGCGCCCGGTTCACCCTGGCGAGATCCTCAAAGAGGAATACCTGGAGCCTCTGAGCCTTACGGCTGCCGCTCTGGCAAGAGCGTTGAATGTGTCGACACCTACGGTGAACGACATCGTGCTCCAGCGTCGGGGTGTCAGTGCTGATATGGCTTTAAGGTTATCTATCTGTCTGGACACTACCCCGGAATTTTGGCTGAACCTGCAATCAACTTACGATTTGCGTAAAGCCGAGATTGAACGAGGGGCTGCGATTCGGGATCAGGTTGAGCGGCTTGCGCACTGTGCCTGATTGTTGTCTTGGATTTTCTGACCCCCACGCCAAAAGCGTGGGGTTTTTATTCAAAATGCGTGAAGCATCTTCGCGGCTCTTTTCCACCAAGGCGCACTGATAGCAGGCCTTGAAGCCTCCTGATCAGGCAGCATCTGCGGCACATCCTGCAACCGAATCCACGGCTGGTTATTCCAGTGCAGCAGACTCAACGACATTTCCGGCCAGTTGAGCAGGCTCAGTTGTGGGCGTTCGGTTGTGGTGGGGTGTTGGGCGTCTCGCAGGGCGGGGACGACTTCGTGGGTGAGCCATTCACGCAAGGCTCGATATTCGGGGCAGTAGTGGTAGACGAGCATGGCGTAGACACCGGATTCGCTGATCAGCAGGGTGTTTTCGATGCGGCCGTAGATGAGGGTTTGGGTGGTTTGGTATTGGTCAGGATCGAGTTTTTGGACTTGGCGGTCGTTGAGGTAGATGCGAAGTAATCGGCCCAGGTCGCGGGCGCTGAACCAAGGTTGGTTTTGTATTAGGAGGGCGTGGAGGTGGAGTTTGTGGCGGGTGAAGATCTGGGGGGTTAGGTAGTTTTCTTCCATCGTGCAGTTCTCGGGGTCGAGTGAAGAGAAACTGCCTCTGATCGTCGCCAAACGAAAAGGGTGGCAGCCATGCGCGGGTTGGCGAACCGGTGACGCCCGAAAACCGGCAGACCTTAAGGTCTCCCACGCACAGCTGCCATAACTCAAGATGGGGAGAAACTCCCTATTTCGAATGTGGTCGTAGTGCGTCGGGGTTTTTCCAGGTCGCCAAACCCAGTGCTGAACATTCAGCGGGGATGAGCTTAGAGATCGGATACCTGGCGACGCAATCGGACGGCGGTGTGATGTTTGTAGGACGTTGCCGGGATTTTTGCGGGGCTTGGGATCAGAAGATCGCAGCCTTCGGCAGCTCCTACAGGGGGGGCTGTGTTTCAAAGCGGGATTGATGGGTTACTCGGTTGGCGGATTGAGCTTCGCTTCCATCTCCGCAACCTTCGTTTCAAGAGCCTCCAGCCGCGCCCGCGTGCGCGCCAATACAACCATCTGGCTATCGAACTCTTCCCGGCTCACCAGATCCAGTTTGCTGAAGCCGCTCTGCAGCAACATTTTGAACTGGCTTTCGATTTCGGCTTTCGGCAGGGGCGTGTCGCCGCTGAAGAGGCGGGAGGCGGTGCCGGTCAGGGCGTCGAGGAAGTCTTTTGGCGCGAGCATGGGCAATGTCCTGGAAACAATGACGGGCAGTGTATCACGCAGTGTCTATAGTCATTTGCGCGGGCAAGGGGTGCACGGTTTTCGCGCATCGGGACGGACGGCGTCGCACCGTTGTTGTGCGTAACGTGCCGGGTGTTGTCGCGAAGTATCCGCCATCCGCCGGTAAAGGCTTGAAAACAGTCAGTTTTGTGGAGATGGCAAGCTTTCTGCTTAGATGCTGGTGACCCATGCACTGATGCAGTCGCTGTGACGAATGCAGTGCGCCAGGCGAATCACGGGGAGTGCTTCGCAAGGAGCGGTTAGCTGGCGTCGGACGGGCAGGTAAGGCCGACGATGCGTTACAAAGCCAGGCACTGCGCTTAGACTTGAGACGGGTTTGTTTTCCTGGGGCAAGTCCACCAATTCGGGAGAGAGTTTTCATGAAGCTAGTCACTGCCATCATCAAGCCGTTCAAGCTGGACGACGTACGCGAGTCGCTGTCCGAGATCGGCGTGCAGGGCATTACCGTCACTGAAGTCAAAGGCTTTGGCCGGCAGAAGGGGCACACCGAGCTGTATCGCGGCGCGGAATACGTGGTCGATTTCCTGCCCAAGGTGAAGATCGACGTCGCCATCGACGACAAGGATCTGGACCGGGTAATCGAAGCCATCACCAAGGCGGCCAACACCGGCAAGATCGGTGACGGCAAGATCTTCGTGGTCAATCTGGAACAGGCGATTCGCATCCGTACCGGCGAAACCGATACCGACGCAATCTAAGCCGCCACAAACCCAACGCCCCAGGAGAAAACAATATGACTCTGCGTAAATTCGCAGGGCTAGGAGCCCTGTTGTCCATCGTAATGCCCAGCCTTGCTTTGGCGGCAGACGAAGTGGCGGCCCCGGTCCTCAACTCTGGCGACACTGCCTGGATGTTGACCTCTACAGCCTTGGTGCTGTTCATGACCATTCCCGGCCTCGCGCTGTTCTACGGCGGCATGGTCCGGTCGAAAAACATTCTTTCCGTGATGATGCAGTGCTTCGCCATTACCGGTCTGATCAGCGTCCTGTGGGTCATTTATGGCTACAGCATCGCGTTCGACACCACCGGCATGGAGCAGGGCGTCGTCAACTTCAACTCGTTCTTCGGCGGCATGGGCAAGGCATTCCTTGCCGGTGTCACGCCAGCCAGCCTGACCGGTCCTGCGGCGCTGTTCCCTGAAGCGGTGTTCATCACCTTCCAGATGACCTTCGCCATCATCACGCCGGCGCTGATCGTCGGTGCCTTCGCCGAGCGGATGAAGTTCTCCGCGATGCTGGTCTTCATGGGCATCTGGTTCACCCTGGTTTACGCGCCGATTGCGCACATGGTCTGGTCCGGTAACGGCGGCCTGATGTGGGACTGGGGCGTTCTGGACTTCGCCGGCGGCACCGTGGTGCACATCAACGCCGGTGTGGCCGGTCTGGTTGCCTGCCTGGTGCTGGGCAAGCGCAAAGGTTTCCCGACCACGCCGATGGCACCGCACAACCTCGGTTATACCCTGATGGGCGCGGCCATGCTGTGGGTCGGCTGGTTCGGTTTCAACGCCGGTTCCGCCGCTGCGGCCAACGGTACCGCCGGTATGGCGATGCTGGTGACGCAAATCGCGACTGCCGCTGCTGCGCTGGGCTGGATGTTTGCCGAGTGGGTCACCCATGGCAAACCTAGCGCACTGGGCATCGCTTCGGGCGTGGTTGCCGGCCTGGTGGCAATTACCCCGGCTGCCGGCACCGTTGGCCCGATGGGTGCGCTGGTCATCGGTCTGGCGGCTGGCGTGGTGTGCTTCTTCTGCGCCACCACCCTGAAACGCAAGCTCGGCTATGACGACTCCCTGGACGCCTTCGGCGTACACGGTATCGGCGGTATCCTCGGTGCAATCCTGACCGGTGTGTTCGCAGCTCCCTCTCTGGGTGGCTTCGGCACCGTGACCGACATCGCCGCACAAGTGTGGATTCAGTGCAAAGGCGTAGGTTTCACGGTGATCTACACCGCGATCGCCACGTACATCATCCTCAAGGTGCTGGATGCGGTCATGGGTCTGCGCATCAATGAAGAAGAAGAGGCGGTCGGCATCGATCTGGCGCTTCACAACGAACGCGGCTACAACTTGTAAGCAGGCGCATAAAAAACTTGCCCGGCTTGCCGGGCATTTTTTTGTCTGAAATTTGTCATTGAAGGGTGAGCTGAAAGGTTTTTTCCTACAGGTTTTAGGATGTTTACGTCGGGTGTTTTTGTGCGGTCGAAGGCTTACATGATTGAAGGAATATTAGGGCCTTTGTTTTTTCCCAGAGCGCGCTAGAATGCGCCCCGAACGTGCGGAGAACTGTATGTGGCAACAGACTCTGATTACCTTGCGGGCGAGGCCCCGGGGCTTTCACCTGGTAACGGACGAGTTACTCGCCGGCCTGCCTGAACTCAAGGCGTGTCGGGTCGGTCTGTTGCATTTGTGGCTGCAGCATACCTCGGCGTCGTTGACCATCAACGAGAACGCCGATCCGGCGGTACGTCGCGACTTCGAACGGTTTTTCAATCGTCTGATCCCACAAGGAACAGACGGCTATGAGCATAACGACGAAGGCCAGGACGACCTCCCGGCGCACTTCAAGGCCAGCGTGCTTGGCTGTCAGCTCTGTTTGCCGATTTCGGCAGGCCGGCTGGCGTTGGGAACCTGGCAAGGCGTTTATCTGGGCGAGCACCGCGATCATGGCGGTGCCCGTAAAGTCCTCGCCACCGTGCACGGTGAAGAGGCATAACCGCTGGTCAGCAGCGGCTGTTGATTTTTTTCCGGCAGCCTTCGACAGAGGGCAAAGCTGGGCTATAACTAATCTGCTTTTCGCAAGTCATGAGGTAGAACATGAGCGACGATGATCTGGAAAACGACGACCTCGAAGTAGGCGACGACGACGAAACCGAAGAAGGTCTGGAAGCAGCGGCGGAAGACGTCGCTGAAGACGACGGCGGTGATGCGCCCGTTCCGACCGCCAAAGGCAAAGCCAAGGCAGCGGTATCGGTCGATGAGCTGCCGAGTGTCGAAGCCAAGAACAAGGAGCGCGATGCCCTGGCCAAGGCCATGGAAGAGTTCCTTGCGCGTGGTGGCAAGGTGCAGGAAGTGGAGGCCAATGTGGTCGCCGATCCTCCCAAGAAGCCGGATAACAAGTACGGCAGCCGGCCTATTTGAGCCTGCTACCCGCTTGCTGAAAAAGCCCGCCGTCGCTGCGGGCTTTTTCATGCCCGGAACAAAAAATATGAAACCTGTGGTGATCCCTGTGGGAGCGAGCTTGCTCGCGATGGCGGAGTGTCAGGCAACATTTATTTTGAATGTTAAGCCCTCATCGCGAGCAAGCTCGCTCCCACAGGTTTTTTCGTCAGGCCGAAGACGAATTCCACCGCGCCAACAACGCCGGCAATTCGGTCAGGCTGCAAATTTCGGCATCCGGCAACCGTTCCGCTTCCCAGACCTTGCCCGCCGGGTTGAACCAGATCGCCCGCATCCCCGCTTGTTGCGCACCGGCAATGTCATCACCCGGATGATCGCCAATATGCACCGCCGTATCAGCCGTCGCGCCGCCGCGTTGCAGGGCTTCATGGAACAGCCGCGCATCGGGTTTGGCGATGCCGATGTCTTCGGCGCACAACGCAAATTTGAAGTAGTCAGCCAGGCCTAGTCGACGCACATCGGCGTTGCCATTGGTGACCACGCCGAGGGCGTAATGGTTGGCCAGCAACTCCAGGGTCGGTTGCACCTCTGGAAATATTTCCAGCTGATGCCGGGCATGCAGAAACACTTCGAAACTCTGATCGGCCAGGTCCGACGCTTCAGCATGGGGATATCCGGCTTCTTCCAGGGCCTGGAACAACACGCGCCGGCGCAAGGCGCTGATACGGTGCTTGAGGTTCGGCTCGATGCTCAGGATGCGTTCGCGTATGGCCCACAAATGTTCCACCGGCACCGCCCCCAGGTTGGGCGCATGTTCGGTCAGCCATGCACGCAATATGGCTTCGGCGCTGACGATGACGGGTGCGGTGTCCCACAGGGTGTCGTCGAGGTCGAAGGTGATCAACTGAATGCTCATGAATCGTCGCCCTTAATGCGTTTGGCCCTTGGGTGGGCGCTGTCGTAGACCGTGGCCAGGTGCTGGAAGTCCAGGTGGGTGTAGATCTGCGTAGTCTTGATGTCCGAGTGCCCGAGCAGTTCCTGCACCGCGCGCAGGTCCTGTGAGGATTCCAGCAAATGGCTGGCGAAGGAGTGCCGCAGCATGTGCGGATGCAGGTTCTGTCCCAGTTCGCGCTCGCCGGCAGCCTTGACCCGCACCTGGATCGCTCGGGGGCCGAGACGTCGCCCCTGTTGGCTGACGAACACCGCATCGTCCACCGGGTTGGCCATGGCCCGCAGTGGCAGCCACTGCTCCAGCGCTTCGCGGGCTTTTTTTCCTACCGGCAGCAGGCGGGTCTTGCTGCCTTTGCCGAGCACCTGGACCATGCCGTCGGCGAGGTCGAGTTGATCAAGATTGAGCCCTGTCAGCTCCGACAGCCGCAGCCCGGAAGAGTAGAACAACTCCAGAATCGCCTGGTCCCGACGTGCCAGGAAGTCATCCTCCACACCACCCTCCAGCAGTTGCAGGGCGCGGTCGGTGTCGAGGGTTTTCGGCAGGCGGCGTTCACCTTTCGGCGGCGCCAGGCCATTGGCCGGATCGTGGTCGCACAGGCCTTCGCGATTGAGGTAGTGATAGAGCCCGCGAACGGCCGACAGCAATCGCGCCAGGCTGCGGGACGATTGCCCTTGGGCGTGCAGGCGGGCAATCAGGCTGCGCATGCGCTGGATGTCCAGCGCGGCCCAGCTGCCGATGTTCTGTTTGACGCACCAGCCCAGCACTTTGTCGAGGTCGCGGCGGTAGGCCGACAGCGTGTGCGGCGACACCTGCCGCTCACTGCGCAGGTGTTCGCAGTAAGCGTCCAGTTGTCGTTCCATGTTCAGCGTACCGAGCGCAGGGAATTGTTGACCCGTGGCAGCACGCGACCCATGACTTCAGCGATGTAGCTCAGGAACAAGGTGCCCACGGAGCTTTTGTAGTGCTGCGGATCACGGCTGGCGATGGCCAGGATGCCGTGGATGCCCTGGTGGCTGATGGCGACGACCGCGGTGGAGCCGATCTGCTTGCGCTGTTCTTCGCCGAACAGGAAGTCCAGTTCATGTTCGCGCAGGCTGCCGCTGACGCTTTTGTCTTCCGAGAGCAAGCCGCCGATGGCCACTTGCGCTTCGGCGTGAGTGGCCCAGCGGCCCACCGGCATGGCGTTGTCGCCGAGCAGGATGAGGCTGACGAAGGGCACCTGGAATTCCTGGCGCAGGCTGTCTTCGACGCACATCACCACGTCTTCCAGGCTGGCGGCGTCCATCAGCGCGAGGATCAGGCGACGGGTCTTTTCGAACAGCCGGTCGTTGTCCCGGGCCACGTCCATCAAATGCGACAGGCGATGACGCAGTTCAATGTTGCGGTCGCGCAGAATGGTCATCTGACGCTCCACCAGCGACACCGTATCGCCGCGTCGATGGGGAATACGCAATGACGGGAGCAGCTCTTCGTGCTCGACGAAGAAGTCCGGATGAGCCTCCAGGTACGCGGCAACAGCCGCCGCCTCCAGGCTTTCGGACGGTGATTCGTCAGCTTGTCGTGCGGGTACCTGAGGCTTGTCTGTCATGGATTTCGCTCACTCAAAGACGCACTTGTCCTTCATATACACGCACTGCCGGGCCGGTCATCATCACCGGCTGGCCAGGGCCTGCCCATTCGATGGACAAGCGCCCGCCAGGCAGGTCGATCAATAGCGGCGAATCCATCCACCCCTGGCTGATCGCGGCCACTGCGGCGGCACAGGCGCCGGTTCCGCAAGCCTGGGTTTCCCCGGCTCCACGTTCCCAGACGCGCAACTGCGCGCGGCTCCGGTCGATGACCTGAAGAAAACCGACATTGACCCGTGCCGGGAAGCGCGGGTGATGTTCGATTTTCGGCCCCAGCTCATGCACCGGCGCGTTGTTGATATCGCTGACCCGCAGCACGGCATGGGGGTTGCCCATGGACACGGCGGCCAGATCGACCGGGGTGCCGTCGACGTCGACCTGATAGCTCTGGGCCTGCTCCGGTGCCTGGAACGGAATATCCGCCGGCACCAGGCGCGGGGCGCCCATGTTCACGCTGATCTGGCCGTCGTTACGCACGTCGAGCTCGATGATGCCGCTTTTGGTCTCGACCCGAATCAGCCGCTTTGCGGTCAGGCGCTTGTCGAGCACGAAACGGGCGAAGCAGCGCGCACCGTTGCCGCACTGTTCCACTTCGGAACCGTCGGCGTTGAAGATCCGGTAGCGGAAATCCACGTCCGGATTGCTCGGCGCCTCGACGATCAGCAACTGGTCGAAACCGATGCCGGTGTGCCGGTCGCCCCATTGCTTGGCATGTTTGGGCAGGATGTGCGCGTGCTGGCTGACCAGGTCGAGGACCATGAAGTCATTGCCCAGGCCGTGCATCTTGGTAAAACGCAGCAGCATGGTTTTACTCCGGCAGCAGGCTTTCGCCAGCAAACAACTCGGCTACCGTTTCACGGCGACGCACTTCAAATGCCTGATCACCGTCCACCAACACTTCAGCGGTACGGCCGCGGGTGTTGTAGTTGGAACTCATGACAAACCCGTAGGCACCGGCCGAATGCACGGCCAGCAGGTCGCCTTCTTCCAGGGCCAGCTGACGATCCTTGGCCAGGAAGTCGCCGGTCTCGCAGATCGGGCCGACGATGTCGTAGGCGCGGGCCGCCGATTGACGCGGGCGCACGGCCGTGACGTCCATCCAGGCCTGGTACAGCGCCGGGCGGATCAGGTCGTTCATGGCGGCGTCAACGATGGCGAAGTCCTTGTGCTCGGTGTGCTTGAGGTATTCGACCTGGGTCAGCAATACACCGGCGTTGGCGACGATGAAGCGGCCCGGCTCGAACACCAGCGCCAGGTCGCGACCATCGAGGCGTTCACGCACGGCCTTGATGTAGTCGGCAGCCAGTGGTGGCTCCTCGTCCTTGTAGCGCACGCCCAGGCCACCACCGAGATCGATGTGGCGCAGGTAGATGCCGCAATCGCCGAGGCGGTCTACCAGGCCCAGCAGGCGGTCGAGAGCGTCGATGAACGGCGGCAGGGTGGTCAGTTGCGAACCGATGTGGCAATCGACGCCGACCACTTCCAGGTTCGGCAGTTGCGCGGCGCGTACGTACACGTCTTCGGCGTCGGCGATGGCGATGCCGAACTTGTTCTCTTTCAGACCGGTGGAAATGTATGGGTGGGTGCCGGCATCGACGTCCGGGTTGACGCGCAACGAAATCGGCGCGCGAACGCCCAGTTCGGCAGCGACCACTTGCAGGCGTTCGAGCTCGTCGGTGGATTCGACGTTGAAGCAGTGCACGCCGACTTCCAGGGCGCGACGCATGTCGTCACGGGTCTTGCCGACGCCGGAGAACACGATCTTGTCGGCGCTGCCGCCAGCGGCCAGTACACGTTCCAGTTCACCACGGGAGACGATGTCGAAACCGGCGCCCAGACGCGCCAGGACATTCAGGACGCCCAGGTTGGAGTTGGCCTTGACGGCGAAGCACACCAGGTGCGGCGTGCCGGCCAGCGCATCGGCATAAGCCAGGTACTGGGCTTCGATGTGTGCACGGGAGTAAACGTAGGTCGGCGTACCAAAGCGCTCGGCGATGGCAGACAGGGCAACACCTTCCGCGAACAGTTCACCGTCACGGTAGTTAAAAGCGTCCATGAGGTTCCCTTATTATTGGTAGACGTCGTGCTTGTGTGCTTTGGAGGCAGGCTGCTGCTGCGATGACTTGGCTTGCTCGACAGGGTCCTGGTCTTCATCGGGCAGGTACAGCGGGCCTTTTTGACCGCAGGCCGACACAAGGCAGGCAACCGCGAGGAGCGCAGCAAGGGAAGAGATCAGGCGCTTCATGGCGAAATCCTTGAAAATGCATTAATTGCGCCGGAGTATACCGGCCACCCGGCAGCTTGCCTATGCAACGGACCGCCCGTCCGGCGGGGGTTGGGCCGATACCGGTTGGTATCACGCAATCCCTGTGGGAGCGGGCTTGCCCGCGAAGGGGCCAGCACATTCTGCCTCTTTGTTGACTGAACCACCGCTTTCGCGAGCAAGCCCGCTCCCACAGACGGCCGCTTGGTCATTATCCTTTGCAATCGACGAGGCTCGGTCGTATCTTGCGGCGCTTGAGCCTGATCAGACACTTTTTGAGGTTGCCGTAATGAGTTTGTCCGAAGCGCGTTTCCACGACCTGGTCGATGCCACCCAGCAAACCCTGGAGGACATCTTTGACGACAGCGACCTGGATATCGACCTCGAAAGCTCGGCCGGTGTGCTGACCGTCAAGTTCGAGAACGGCAGCCAGTTGATCTTCAGTCGCCAGGAGCCGCTGCGTCAGCTGTGGCTGGCGGCGGTGTCCGGTGGTTTCCACTTCGACTACGACGAAGAAAGCGAGCGCTGGATGTGTGACAAGAGCGAAGAGCAGTTGGGTGAAATGCTTGAGCGTATTGTCCAGCAGCAGGCCGGTGTCGAGCTCGATTTCGAAGGCCTGTGAGATCGTGACTCAGCCTGCGTCTGTCCGCCCACCGAAGCCGCTCTACAGCAATGTCAGCCCGGCGGTGCCGTCGCCGTGCAGCGGTGTGTGTCGGCTGGACGAGCAGAAAGTCTGCCTGGGCTGCTTCCGCCATGTCGAAGACATCCGCGAATGGCGCTCGGCCGACGATGATCGCCGCCGTGTCATCTGCGCCCAGGCCTCTGAGCGCAAAGCCACCGCCCTGTAGGAGCTGTCGAGCGAAGCGAGGCTGCGATCTTTTGATCTTCAGCGTCTTCAGAGCCGCCAAAAATCCAGATCAAAAGATCGCAGCCTTCGGCAGCTCCTACAGGGGGGCGGTGCTGGCATCCGGCCCCGGCTTGTATATTTTTTGAGCTGTGATAGTGTCCGGATACGCCTCAACCCATCGAGGCTTGTGAAAACCCCGCCTTTTTCTGGCGGGGTTTTGCTTTTTTCGTGCAGAAGAAAGGAGTCTGCCCAGATCATGACCGCACCTTCCATCACCCTTACCCGTCTGGACGTCCAGCGTCTGGAGCGTCTGATCGACAGCCTGGACGACACGCTGCCGGGCGTTATTGCGTTGCAAACCGAACTGGATCGCGCCGATACCGTGGTCGGCCACGATGAAGTGCCGGCAGATGTCGTGACCATGAATTCCCGTGTGCATTGCCGGGAAGAAGGCAGTGGCAAGGACTACCACCTGACCCTGGTGTACCCCAAGGATGCGAATGCCGACGAAGGCAAGGTCTCAATCCTGGCGCCGGTGGGCAGCGCGCTGCTCGGCCTGAAGGTTGGCCAGCATATCGATTGGCCGGCTCCGGGCGGCAAGACCCTGAAGCTGACGTTGCTGGAAGTCGAATCGCAGCCGGCCAATGGCGGCGCGTTCCCGGAGTGACATCCCCCTCAGACCTGATCGAGCGCCTCGTTCAATGCCTGCTCCAGGTCTGCTTTGTAGCGCAGGTACAGATGGGTGGAACTCTGCCCTTCGCCGAGCAAGCCTGACAGGTCGAGGTCGGTGATGTAGCAGCGGTAGCGTTCTGTTTCCCGGCGCTGCCCGACGATTTCCCGGGCGACCACGCTGAACAGCTGGTCGCCATGCTCCAGTTCGGAAAACTCCCGTTGATTGCAATACAACGTCACCTGCACCTGACCCGGTGCGGCTTTGCCGACGATCGCCTGCACGTCGTAAAAGGGTTTGTTCACTGGCGTCTGCGGCACCGGCCGGGCTTCAATGCGACGCGCCCGGCCAGGGCCTGACGGCAACAGCTGGCAATACCGGGTGTAGAGGTTCAAGGGGTGGGCAGCGTCCATCGGCAACAGGGCATCGCGACGGTACTGGATCGATTGCAGGAACCGCTGCAGCGGCACCAGCAGGCTTTGCTCGTCGTGCCAGGGCAGGCGTTGCTGCCACAGGGCATTGAGCTCATCGAGCACGTACAGATCAGCCTGATCTTCGTTGACCCGATAGAATACCTGGATGGAGTCCGGCTGGCCCGTTGGCAGGAACAGCGCAAGGTCGTGCTCTTCCAGGGCGTTTGGGTCCAGGTGAAGCGGGCTGTAGCTCGCCATTTCTTCACCCAGGTAATCGATCAACGCCGGCAGGGTGTCCAGTGCGATGTGCTGGACCTGTCCCGGTACCAGCTCCAGCACGTGGTAGTGCTGCTGGACCTGGATCAGGTAGCGGTGATTGAGCCGGCTCAGCAGCAGGTTCTGCGCAGTGTCGAGGATGTCTTCCACCCGTTGTGCGATGAACTGCGCGCGGTTATGGCAGAAACAGCGCACCTTCAGCTTCGGCTGTTGCGGCCCGGCTGGCAGGTTGTTGAGGTAATCGCGAATGCAGTCGAGCAGGGCGTGGGGGCCGTCGTAGCGAGCCACCAGCACTTCGTTCCAGCTATTGAGCGTGACCTGGTCCAGCGTCAGCACCAGGTTTTCCCGAACCCCGGCGTAGCTCAGTGAATCGGTGCGCTCGGTGGTCATCAGGATGTTCAGGTCGCGATGGTGCTTGAGCGGATCGATGCCGACATTCACCAGAATCAGCACTTCACTCGGCACGCTGGCGCGCAACAGAGGTTCTTCGGCGACGGTGGGCAAGGGCAGGGCGATGGTCTGTTGCAGGCTGCCGAGCAGGTTGAACAGCTCGAACTCGCTCAAGTCGCTGGTGCCAGGGTGCAGGGCCAGTCGGGTACTGCTGTCGATTACGCCATTGCGGTGGCACCAGGTCAGCAGCTCGAGCAAGTGACGGCTGCGTTTGATCGGCGCGAAATGTTCCCACTCCAGCGCCGTCAGGCTGCCGTTGTACAAGCCCCACTGGCTTTGCCCCGGTTCTTTCCTGTTCGGCGCGTGCACCAGCGTCAGGGTGTCTTCAGCCAGGTCCGGGGCGATACCGGGGTTGATGAACTCGACTTTGCCGGCCTTGCGCTCGAAAGCGGCGTATAGCCGACGCCCGAGGACACTCAGGTCGCGCTTGTTGATGCGGCTGACCGTTTGCTCCTGTCGGGCAAACTGGGTGAGGAAGCGGTAGCTGTAGTTCAGTTCATTGACCAGCGCCCGCCGCTCGGAGCCGACCTGACGGACTTTCCACTGACTGCGGCTATCGAGCAGGGCCAGTTGGCGCTGGTCCCAGTGCCATTCATGGGCCAGACGCTCAAGCAAAGAGCGCTGCCAGCTCTGGGTGCGGCTATTGCCGGTGAGTTTGCGATTGACCTTCAGGTACAACGCGCGGCGCACCAGTTCCAGCCGTTCCGGTTCGTTGCGGGCGATCAGGTATTCCTCGATGCGCCGGTACACCACTACGTACGGGTCCAGCTCGTCGAGGTCGAGCCGGTTGGCGAATACCGCTTGCTTGAAGCGCAGGCTCAGGCAATGGACCCTGGGGTGTTCGCTGGCATATACCTCGGTCAGCAGCAGCTTGAGTACCGATTTGTAGGGCGACTCGATGCCCTTGAACAGCTGCCAGAGCCCGGCGCCGATAAATTCGCCGGGCGGGATAAAGGCCAGGTTGCCGAGGTCGAGGGTTTCATCGGCACGGATAAAGCGCTTGGAAATCAAGGTATGGGTGTAGCGGTCGTAGCTCGATTCTTCGTAGACCGGCACCAGCCACCAGATCGGCGTACGCCCGGCCAGCCAGATCGCGGTGCGGTAAAACTCGTCCAGCAACAGGTAGTGCTGGGTAGTGCCGCAATCTTCCGAGCTCAACTGGGTGTCGCGCTCGCCACGGACGAAACGGGTCGGTTCGATCAGGAAAAAGTGCGCTTCGGCGCCCTGGCTGGCGGCCCAGGCTTCCAGCAGCTGGCATTTTTTGCGCAGCTCGGCGAGTTCGTTCTCGGCCAGGTCCGGCCCATGGCAGACCCAAACATCCATGTCGCTCTGGTCGGCCTGGGCAAGGGTGCCGAGGCTGCCCATCAGGAACAGTCCGTGAATCGGCCTCGGCGGGTTGCTGCCGTGGCGAGGCTTGTAGGAAAACGAGCGGGTCAGGCGCTGGGCTTCTGCGAGGACATTGGCGTCCGGTTCGAAATTCGACAGCCCCGCCGGCGTACTGCCGGAAACGTAGCCGGGCAATAGCGGATGATTAACGTGGAAAAACAGCGGCAGCAAGGTCAGGACCCCTTGCTGGCGGGTCGACAAGCCTTCCATGGCGCGCGTCATGCGCCCTTCGTTGAGCTTCAGAAAGCGTGCGCGCAGCTGGCTGAGAACCTTGCGGTCGATTCCCTCGTCCAGATCGGGGCGGATTTCATGGGTGCGGGTCATGTCAGCTCAAACCGGCTCGCAGGGCACGGACGTGGGAGTCTCAGGTGGGGGCAGTTTAGCGCCTTGAGGCGAGGACTTTTAAGCTGATTTATTTTTCTGGCGTCAGATTTCTATCGGTGGGGACAGGAATCAGGGTGGGATGTGCCCGCGGAAATCCCTGGATCGGGGTCTCCGTGGGCGATGCGGCAGAATTCAGGCTGTTACTTCGGCGTTAAGAATAGTCAGCACGCTTTGCACATTTTGCGCGGCATCACGACCCAGGCTGGTCAGGTAACCGCCATCAGGCTGGTCGGTCAGTTCTTTTTCAAAGAGGCGTTTGGCGGCGGCTATGTGTTTCGGGGCAGCGGTCTGATGAATTTTCAGACCTTCCTGGGAACTGTCCAGGTTGAAGAGTGCAAGGACTTCCAGTTCGGCAACCAGCTCAGGGGTAAGCGACATAAGGACTCCAGACTTTCTAGGAATTGGACGACAGCGCTCCTAAGGTGAACCCGCTTGTCCGGCATGTCCAGTGCTGGCGACAGAGATTTTCTGCCTCGCATAAAAAAAGATCGCAGCCTGCGG
>NZ_AKJO01000189.1:0-6871 GCF_000282295.1 Pseudomonas sp. GM33 | reverse complement strand
CTGCGATCTTTTGATCTTGAATTTTAAAAATCAAAGTCAAAAGATCGCAGCCTGCGGCAGCTCCTACACAAGGGTTCGGCGAGTGGTCAGAGGTTCTCGTAGCGATTCATGTCCAGCACGCCCTCTTCCACCGGATCGGTCTCCTGGATGTAGCGGCTCAGGTCATGGAAATACAGCCAGAATTGCGGATGACTACGGCGTATTCCCCAACGTTCGACGATTTTCTCAAAGCTGTCGCTATCCTTGGCGTTCTCCATCGCATCCACAAACGCTGGCACTTGCCCGGCCGGAATGTTGAACATGAAGTTCGGGTAGCTGCTGAGCACACCCGGGAAAATCGTCAGGGTATCGAGCCCCGGCTGATAGCGCAGCGATTCGCCGAGCAGGAACGCCACGTTGCTGTGGGCCCGGTTGCGCAACAGGCTGTAGACCTCACGCTTGCCGCTGCCGGTTTCGATGCGCAGCATGGTCGCTTCCGGCAGCTGATCAATCACTTTCAACCCCGCCGCCGGACGCGAAGTCAGGCGGCTCAACACTTGCTCGGCATTTTGCAGGTCCGGATCAATGTTCGGCCGCGAACAGTAGGCGCCATCGCAGCGGTTGATCGGGTCGGGCCTGGCATTGAGGTCGCCATAACGGGTCAGCAATTGCTGGGCGAAATCGCGCTTGGGATCCTGCGGATCAAGCTTCAGCGCCGTCGGCTTGTCATCGTCGATGGACTCGTAGTCCAGCCACATCTTGAATTTGCCACTGTTCTGATACCAGTCGTCGAGGTAGCCCTCCCGCGAATCGGCGGGCATCAGGCGCAGGAAATTCTGCTCGGCGCCGTTACGGATCAGGTCGAAATACAGGCGCGTCTGGGCCTGATGGGACACATTGCCGAACACATCGAAATTGACTGCCAGTTGATAGTAGGTGCGCTCCAGCAGCGGATAGTCGAACAACCACATCGTCTGCGGCACCTCACCGATCAGGCCCTTGGTCACCGAGGCGCTGTCGAAATGGCGAAAGATGCTCAGCAGTGCGTTGTCGTTGCCGGCCCACAGGGTCGACCAGCTCGGTGCGGGCAAATCGGCGTAGCTGTCGCGGCGCAGGGCCTCGTATTCGTTGCGTTTGTCGCGGTAGTCGTGCCACAGGGTCAGGACGCTGCCGACATCATCATTCTGCCCCGGCATCGCCAGCAAGGGCGTGGCTTGCCCGCGATAGTTCGGGTCGGTGATGTAGAGGTCGTGTTCAGGTGCCTGGAACAACGCCCAGAAGTTATCGCGAATCACGTCCGTGGCGATCTGCCCCCGACACACTGGCCCACGGATAAAGGTGCGCACGAAGTACTCGGCGTTATCGAGCATGAATTGATAGCGCGCCTGGGCCGGAATCGCTTCGAAGGTGGTAAAGGGGTTGGCCCGGCTCTTCGGCCCGTAGCCCGGCAATGCATTGACCTCCCAGTTGCCGCTGTAGAACAGGGATTTGACCCGCGCCAGCTTCGCCGCACTCAGGGGATAGGAGATGTGGGTCTTGTGCACGATCACGCCTTGCACCGGCCACAAGCGGTAGTAAAACTCCGTGCCCGGATCATCGTTGGGGCGCCGGGTATTGATCAGGTCAATCGGCTGGCCGGTCGGCGTGCGCGAACGCACCCACTGGAAGAAATGCCCGGGCTCCCCCTCCTTGAAATAAAGATGAGCGAGGAACCAGTGTTCATACAGCCAGCGTCCCACCAGGCTTTGCCGGGCGCCCGGCGAATTGAGCAGGTTTTCCCACTGGATCATTTGCTGTGCTTCTTGCGCACTCGGGGCCAGGGCCTGTTGATCGATAGGTGCGCCTGCGGCCAGCCAGCGTTGCAGCGTCTGGTACTGCTGGTCGGTCAGGCCGGTCACCGCCAGCGGCATGCCTTCCTTCGGGTGCGAAGCGGCATAGCCATCGAACTCCGCGGGCATGGAACACATGTTCTCCCGGTTCAGGCCCAGGACGATGTCTTGCGGCAGCCTGGCATTGGGTTGCAAGGGGGTGTTGTGGCCCAATTCCAGCATCCGCGCCATCAATGCAGCCTGGCTGCCCTGCGCATCGAGCACCGAAAAGAAGCCCTTTTGCTGCCAGGCGGCTTTTCCGGACGCGTCCAGAAACAGCCGCGTCGGCGCTACCGCCTTAGTACGGTCACCGTCGTAAACCGGGACTTTCGTCGCGCCGCGTGCCGCGCCCTCGCCGCTGCCCAGGTTGAGCTGACAGGCGGCGTCGTTGCAGGCGTGGCAGGCCACGCACTTTTCAGTGAAGATCGGTTGAATGTCTCGACTGTAGGAAATGGCAGAGGAATTCGCCGAACTTTGCGCCGCAGCGCCCCAGCTTAAAAGCATCAACACACTGCTGATGACGAAGCGATAAGACATGTCCCTGGTCCCGGATCCTGAAAAAACGCCGCGATTCTACCGGTCTGCCACCCCTGACAACATGAACGATATTCATGCAAATCCGAGTAATGCTCTAAAAGCGCACAGGTTTGCTATCATCCCGCCCCTTCGTCATGGTCTTACCGAGTAGTCCAAATGTCCGATCGCAGCGTTCGCCTTCAAGCTCTCAAGCACGCCCTCAAAGAGCGCATCCTGATTCTCGATGGCGGTATGGGCACGATGATCCAGAGCTACAAGCTCGAAGAGCAGGATTACCGTGGCAAACGCTTCGCTGACTGGCCGAGCGATGTCAAAGGCAACAACGACCTGTTGGTCCTGACTCGCCCGGACGTGATTGGCGGCATCGAGAAAGCCTACCTCGACGCGGGCGCCGACATTCTGGAAACCAACACCTTCAACGCTACCCAGATCTCCCTGGCCGACTACGGCATGCAAGGCCTGGCGTATGAATTAAACGTAGAAGGCGCTCGCCTGGCACGCAAGGTCGCCGACGCCAAGACCCTGGAAACCCCGGACAAGCCGCGTTTCGTCGCCGGCGTGCTCGGGCCTACGAGTCGCACCTGCTCGTTGTCCCCGGACGTGAACAACCCCGGCTACCGCAACGTGACCTTCGATGAGCTGGTGGAAAACTACACCGAATCCACCAAAGGCCTGATCGAGGGCGGCGCCGACCTGATCCTGATCGAAACCATTTTCGACACCCTCAACGCCAAGGCCGCGATCTTCGCCGTACAGGGCGTGTTCGAAGAACTGGGCGTCGAACTGCCGATCATGATTTCCGGCACCATCACCGACGCCTCGGGTCGCACCCTGTCGGGCCAGACCACCGAAGCCTTCTGGAACTCCGTGGCCCACGCCAAGCCGATTTCCGTTGGCCTGAACTGCGCCCTCGGCGCCAGTGAGTTGCGCCCGTACCTTGAAGAGCTGTCGAACAAGGCAGGCACCCACGTCTCGGCGCACCCGAACGCCGGCCTGCCGAACGAATTCGGCGAGTACGACGAACTGCCGTCGCAAACCGCCAAGGTCATCGAAGAGTTCGCCCAAAGCGGCTTCCTCAACATTGTCGGCGGCTGCTGCGGCACCACGCCGGGCCACATCGAAGCCATCGCCAAGGCCGTGGCCGGTTATGCGCCGCGCCAGATCCCGGACATCCCCAAAGCTTGCCGCCTCTCGGGCCTGGAACCCTTCACCATCGATCGCAGTTCGCTGTTCGTCAACGTCGGCGAGCGCACCAACATCACCGGTTCGGCCAAGTTCGCCCGGCTGATCCGCGAGGACAACTACACCGAAGCCCTGGAAGTC
Source organism: Pseudomonas sp. GM33 (assembly GCF_000282295.1). NCBI lineage: Bacteria > Pseudomonadati > Pseudomonadota > Gammaproteobacteria > Pseudomonadales > Pseudomonadaceae > Pseudomonas > Pseudomonas sp. GM33. Next base: position 3,164 of record NZ_AKJO01000189.1, on the reverse strand, counting down.
GCCCTGCAGCAGGTCGAGGCCGGCGCCCAGGTGATCGACATCAACATGGACGAAGGGATGCTCGATTCGAAGAAGGCCATGGTAACCTTCCTCAATCTGATTGCCGGCGAACCGGACATCTCCCGCGTACCGATCATGATCGACTCCTCGAAGTGGGAGGTGATCGAAGCCGGCCTGAAATGCATCCAGGGCAAGGGCATCGTCAACTCGATCAGCATGAAAGAAGGCGTCGAGCAGTTCATTCACCACGCCAAACTGTGCAAGCGCTACGGCGCCGCGGTGGTGGTGATGGCCTTCGACGAGGCCGGCCAGGCCGACACCGAAGCGCGCAAGAAGGAAATCTGCAAGCGCTCCTACGACATCCTGGTCAACGAAGTGGACTTCCCGCCGGAAGACATCATCTTCGACCCAAACATCTTCGCAGTCGCCACCGGTATCGAAGAACACAACAACTACGCCGTCGATTTCATCAACGCCTGTGCCTACATCCGTGACGAGCTGCCGTATGCACTGACTTCCGGTGGCGTGTCCAACGTGTCGTTCTCGTTCCGCGGCAACAACCCGGTGCGCGAGGCGATCCACTCGGTGTTCCTGCTGTACGCAATCCGCGCCGGGCTGACCATGGGTATCGTCAACGCCGGGCAGCTGGAGATCTACGACCAGATCCCGGTGGAACTGCGCGACGCCGTCGAAGACGTGATCCTCAACCGCACCCCGGAAGGCACCGACGCCCTCCTCGCCATCGCCGACAAGTACAAGGGCGACGGCAGCGTCAAGGAAGCCGAGACCGAAGAGTGGCGCAACTGGGACGTCAACAAGCGTCTGGAACACGCACTGGTCAAAGGCATTACCACCCACATCGTCGAAGACACCGAAGAATCGCGCCTGTCCTTCGCTCGCCCGATCGAGGTGATCGAAGGCCCGCTGATGGCCGGCATGAACATCGTCGGCGACCTGTTCGGTGCCGGCAAAATGTTCTTGCCCCAGGTGGTGAAATCCGCTCGAGTGATGAAGCAAGCCGTGGCGCACCTGATCCCGTTCATCGAACTGGAAAAAGGCGACAAGCCGGAAGCCAAGGGCAAGATCCTCATGGCGACCGTGAAAGGCGACGTGCACGACATCGGCAAGAACATCGTCGGCGTGGTGCTCGGTTGCAACGGCTATGACATCGTCGACCTCGGCGTGATGGTCCCGGCGGAGAAAATCCTCCAGGTGGCCAAGGAGCAGAAGTGCGACATCATCGGCCTGTCCGGCCTGATCACCCCGTCGCTGGATGAGATGGTCCACGTCGCCCGCGAAATGCAGCGCCAGGACTTCCACCTGCCATTGATGATCGGTGGCGCCACCACCTCCAAGGCGCACACGGCGGTGAAAATCGAGCCGAAGTACAGCAACGATGCGGTGATCTACGTCACCGATGCCTCCCGCGCCGTGGGCGTGGCGACCCAGTTGCTGTCCAAGGAACTCAAGGCCGGTTTCGTCGAGAAAACCCGCCAGGACTACATCGAGGTTCGCGAGCGCACCGCCAACCGTAGCGCCCGCACCGAACGCCTGAGCTATGGCGCGGCCATCGCCAAGAAACCACAGTTCGACTGGGCGAGCTACACGCCGGTCAAGCCGACTTTCACCGGCACGCGGGTGCTCGACAACATTGACCTCAACGTGCTGGCCGAGTACATCGACTGGACGCCGTTCTTCATATCCTGGGACCTGGCTGGCAAGTTCCCGCGCATCCTTCAGGACGAAGTGGTCGGCGAAGCGGCCACCTCGCTGTACAACGATGCAAGGGAAATGCTGCGCAAGTTGATCGACGAGAAGCTGATCAGCGCCCGTGCGGTGTTCGGTTTCTGGCCGGCTAACCAGGTGCATGACGACGACATCGAACTCTATGGCGATGACGGCAAGCCAATGGCCAAGTTGCACCACCTGCGCCAGCAGATCATCAAGACCGACGGCAAGCCGAACTTCTCCCTGGCCGACTTCGTCGCGCCCAAGGACAGTGAAGTGACCGACTACGTGGGTGGTTTCATCACCACCGCCGGCATCGGCGCCGAAGAAGTGGCCAAGGCCTACCAGGACGCTGGCGACGACTACAACTCGATCATGGTCAAGGCCCTGGCCGACCGCCTGGCCGAAGCGTGCGCCGAGTGGCTGCACCAGCAGGTGCGTAAAGACTATTGGGGCTACGCCAAGGATGAAGTGCTGGATAACGAAGCGCTGATCAAGGAGCAATACACCGGCATCCGTCCGGCGCCGGGCTACCCGGCCTGCCCGGATCACACCGAAAAAGCCCAATTGTTCGCCCTGCTCGATCCGCAAGCCCAGGAAATGCGCGCCGGCCGCAGCGGCGTGTTCCTCACCGAACACTACGCGATGTTCCCCGCAGCAGCGGTCAGCGGCTGGTACTTCGCTCACCCGCAGGCGCAGTACTTTGCCGTGGGCAAGGTCGACAAGGACCAGGTTCAGAGCTACACCTCGCGCAAAGGCCAGGAGTTGAGCGTGACCGAACGCTGGCTGGCGCCGAACCAGGGTTACGACAACTAAGCGGCTCTATTGGTCACGATATTGTGGCCAACACATACCTGTGGCCAACACATACCCCTGTGGGAGCGAGCTTGCTCGCGATGGCGGACTGACAGTCGCATGGATATCGACTGTTACGGCCTCATCGCGAGCAAGCTCGCTCCCACATTTGTTTTGTGCATGCTGTGATTTGTCTATGCTTGCCTCACACACATTCGTGGCGAGGGTTTTATGGACGATCCGGCCGACAACAAGCCGCCGAGCTTCTGGCAAATGCTGCACAGCGTCATGGCGGCGGCGTTCGGGGTGCAGAGCGGGAAGAACCGGGCCCGTGATTTCACGCACGGCAAGCCCAGTCATTTCGTGATTCTGGGGATCCTGTTCACGGTGGTGTTCGCCTTGACGCTGTTCGGCATCGTCAAGCTGGTGCTACTCCTGGCCGGGGTTTGACGCGGCTCAGTGCATCAGGGTTTGCAGGGTGAACGGGTAACGCCAGGACGCGGGACGGCCCTTGGCCGAGAGTTTGTGAAAATCCACACCGAAGTCCTGGGTGGCCCCCATCGCCAGCAGTCGCCGGGCCTGTGCCCGGTCGATCAGTTGCAGCAACGGAATCTGGCGGTCACGGCCGCCGTACTGGCTGG